>JAIXPR010000353.1 GCA_027486155.1 Pseudomonadota bacterium
GGAGATAAAAAATTGGAGCTCTATGGCGAAGCGCTCATAGAGCTCCTTGAGTCGTGACGTGGCTGGCAGACGAACATCCGTCCCTCCGCGAGCCAACGTTACGATCTAACGTTATTGTCGTATCAGATTGCTACGACCGAATATTACGATAGTGGAAGCTCGACCGACCGAGGAGCCTCCAACGAACGCGCTCGTGGTAAAGGCGTCGTTAAGCACGTCCGCTGCCTCAGTGGTCAATGTGAGAGCGATCGGACGAATTGTCAGCGAACGCCGTCCACTCGGCAGCGGAAGAGTAAGATCGGGTAACACCGCGTTAAAAACTGGCTGTCGAGAGACAAAGGAATTATTCAACACGACATCCGCGGTGATGACCGGAGTAGCAGCGCCGGTATCCACGCTAAAGTTCATTAAACGGACGATGGTGCGGTTTCCGGTGAAACGAACACCTCCCGAGTGCTCGATCTCTCCTCGAGCGTCCTCGCGATCGAGAACTCCCTCAATGACAGGGCAGATAATGGTGTTCCGATTCGTTGTCGACTCCTCAACCTTTGATACCCGAACCCCGGCGGTAGTCACCGTCGAGAGGAACGCTCGAAAAAACTGGATCGTTGTCGCGCCCCCTCCGATCGAAACGGTTGGCGCCGCGTTCGCGATAGGCGTAGAGGAACACAAAGCGATGGTGGTGAATAGGATTGGTAGTAGTACTCTCATGGATTCTCCCTTGAAAATGAAAGGGACGTTAGTGAGCTTGCGTGGTGGTACGATATGTTCCATCCCATGACCCGACGCGATCCTTGGTGTCACGGTGTCCGTGGAAAAGTGCCGTTCTGCATCGCCTGTTCCGAACGCAGCCGGTTGCCTTCCGCTCATCTCTAGGCGATATCGGAGTGAAAAAGCTACGAAAAACTCATACTAGAAGAGCTTCGGTTGTTGGCTTACGTATCCCTCATAGAGCGAGGCCTTGTTTCCGCAAGCTCAACGCTCCACAATAGAAGATAGAGGCAAGGATCGACTCAGGAGTGGTATGAGCCAATTGGTGTACAACATAACAATAGCTGTTTCAGAGGATGTGCGGGAGGAATGGCTCGACTGGATGCGAGATGTTCAGATCCCGAAGGTACTTGAAACGGGACTCTTCACCTCAGCCCGTCTCATGCGGGTCCACGCCTTTGAGCGCGATGCCCTCACCTACTCGGTTCAGTATCTCAGTGAGAGTAAAGAGAACTACGAGCAGTACCAACGCGAGTTCGCCCCGGCGATAGACGCCCGCCACCAGAAGCGGTTTGGCGAGGGCGCCACTACCTTCGCCACGGTGCTTGAGGTGCTCGATAATTTTGAGCGGGCGACGCACTAATCCTCTGCCATAGGTTTTGGCAGGTCATTATTGGCGCTTCAAAAAAGGAATGTGCGCGATAATATCATCGTCCTGATTCTCACATCCGATAACATCGACGAGTACAGGGACAGTGCGCTGTCCTGACAACGCGATCACCATCGAACGATCGGCGGGATTGATGTTCAATTTCTCGTAGGCGATCCCCGCTTCGTCGAGCGCCTTCTCGGCGCGTATACAGTAGGGGCATCCCTCGATACGGAGGAGCAATCGGCGTTTCTGTGACATGAGGAGATTGTAGCAGGCTTGGTCGTTTTCGAAAGAGAGGTGGGGCGTATCTCGGACGATTCAAGTTTTTTTGTGGCCAGTTGCCTCCCTCATCGACGCCTACAAAGCGGGGACGAAAAATGGTTTTTCACCACAAAGGACACAAAGGGGGGAGCTCGCATACAAGCTTTCGTTCTTGAGGTGAACACCGTGGCGACGCACGAGAGGTGTACCTCCTGAGAGTTGGTTACCGGGGAGCCATTTTCCCGAGGAGCCGCCACGTTGGAACCGCGGCGACCACGGAAAGGAACGCGAAGAGGTAGAAATACCCTGGAGATGATGGCGCTCCAACGACATCAGAAAAGGGGCCCGCGACAAGGGCCGTGAGTCCGTTACCGAGGGACACCGAGAGCAGATAGAAGGATGTAATTAATGAGCGACGAGTTGTGGGCGCCGCGGTGTAGGCGAGTTCCAACGCGGTTATCGAGACGACCACCTCCGCGATCGTCAAAATGAAGTACGCTCCGACCTGCCACCAGATCGAAGGTGTCCCCCCCGCGGCTATCAAACTCTGCGCGTACCCTACTACACTAAAGGCGATCGCGGCGATAACCATACCGGTAGTGATCTTTCCGCGATTTGAGAGCACACCACGTCGAGAGAGCGCTGGATATATCACCCACGTAAACAACGGCGCGAACACGAGTATCAAGATAGGATTGAGCGCTTGTATCTGTGAGGGAAGGACCTCAAAACTCAACCCAAGCGGGAGTGAGATCCACCGATTCATATGTTCGGCTTGGAGCACCCACGAGGATCCTGTCTGATCAAAGAGGGCCCAAAAAACCGAGAGCGCGCCGAACATGAGAAGTATCCGCGCCGTCGCCGGCCGATGCTCCGTATCGATCAACTCGCGAAGATAGCGCCTCCACGGGGTCGGAGGTTGCACAACGTAGAGACGCCGCCCCCGCCAAAATATAAGGGTGGCGAGCGCCATCAAGACGCCGGGCACTCCAAAGGCGACGTTCGGCCCATACCACTCAAGCAACACCGGCGTCATGAGGGTCGAGAGAAAAGCCCCGATATTGATGGCGATGTAGAAGAGGCTGTAGCCCTCTGAGATACGCCCTCCCTCCGTGTCGCGATACTGGTCGCCGAGATGCGCTGACACGCACGGTTTAATACCTCCGGAACCGATCGCGATTAAGGCGAGGCCGATGCTCAGCCCAAGTCGGGTCTCATCCAACGCAAGAGCGAGGTGCCCGAGACAGTACACAACCGAGAGTACGATGATCGTCTTGTACTTTCCCCAAAAGGCGTCGGCGACTATCGCCCCCAACACCGGAACGACGTAGTTCGCCATGCCAAAGATGTGATACCAAAAGGTCGCCTCCCCTTCCGGCATGGTCCGAAGCGCTCCCGTAGAGTCCATCAGATAGGTGGTCATAAAGACAACGAGGATCGCCTTCATGCCATAGTAGCTAAAACGCTCTGCGGCTTCATTACCAACGATGTAGGGTAATCCCCTCGGGTGATTCGGTATCATCGCTCCGTAGTCTAGCGTGGGGTTTCGATTGCGCCTAGCGGTCTCGATATCGAGCGACCTGTGTTAACGGGTCCTGAGCGAGGTTGTTATGTCTTTGAACCTTTCACAAAAATTAGAACGACACCCGAGCGAAGTGCTGATCTCCCCGAGCCCACACAAACGTCATGGAAACGCTCTTTGGCTTCTCACTCATTCGCTCAACGTAGCATTGAGGTAAACTCGATGAGGTCGGCGACCATCCAGCGAGCTCGACACCCTTGACATCCACATAATTTAACCCGCCCGCAGGCTCAGCTAATACTTTTTGAATAGCTGCCTGGAGAACAACCTGAGAGTGATGCTGTCTGGCAAACTCAATCATGTTGCGCCGCGACATTGGCGTTCCGACCGCACAGATAACATGATGATCTATACCTCCCCGCTTCATAGCCTCAGCATTGATGAGAGAGAGAGAATCTTGCAGCGTGTGGTCACGCAAAACGTTGGAGAGCGAGTCGCCGGTAATCATCATGACCGCCATCGCTCCGTCGTCGAAAACGGCCTTGTAGCAAAAGAGTCGTCGAGTATCTGTCGAGTAACCAACCGGCCCAAAGATATCTTTGGGCTCCAGAACGAATAGAGAGAGATGCGTCTCCCCGAGGTTCGCCACAAAGCCCTCCGGGCGAGGGAGGCGGAGTGAGAGGAGTGAATCGATGGCGTGATGAAGAGAAGCGCCGGGAGGCTTGGTAATGTGAAAAGAGTTTTCGGGACTGCCGGTCTTCCTCTCGATCATGGAGGCGACTGTAAGCAGGAGGCTGACACAAATAAAGGAAAAAAGGGGTCAGAGATCAAAAAAGACAGATTCAGACAGGCGGCTCGTCGGACGCAGCGGTCGCGATTACTTGACGACCGTGGACCTAATACCAGGAACCTACCTGTGATCAGTGGTTGGACAATCCCGAACACAACGATCTAGACTCCCCCCTGACGTGTCTTAAGCATAAGGCGAACGCACCATGATGGCTTCACCAGAACTCACAACCCAACCGGCACAAAGCGATATACCTAAACGGCTTTGCCCCTCCAGCCTCCGAAAGATAGGCCGAGTGGCCCAAGCCTTATACCTCCAACGCGTCAAGGGCTACGAGGTGCCGGACATGCCGCACTTCGATAGCGACAGCACTCCCTACTTCATCGAAAGGCTATCCGCGGCGACCCTGTATCTAGAGTACGGTGCGGGAGGGTCCTCGATCCTGGCGTCGAAGATGGGTAAGCGGTTTGTTTCGGTCGATTCGGATCCGTACTTTATCAAATCTGTTAAGGCTAAGATTGCGCAGTTAGGCGTTCCGTCATCCGGCGCGCATGGCACCTTCATTCATGCCAATCTCGGTCTCACGGAAGCCTGGGGGGTACCCGTCTGGACGAGCCCCACCAAGACGAGACTCGCCTCATGGCGATCCTATTTCACGGCTCCGTGGGTTGACGCTCCAGAGCGATTTCGCCCCGATTTGATTCTCGTGGATGGGCGTTTCCGCGTGGCGTGCGCCCTTACGAGTATCTTACATCTCGCGGATACCCCGAATTGGGAGCTCCTTGTCGATGACTACCTCGGCCGTCCTCACTACACGGTGATTGAGGAGTTCGCCCGCCTAGAGAAGATGGTTGGGCGAATGGCGGTCTTTAAACCTAAAGCTGGTGTGGACCTTGATGCTTTGCGAAAGAACATCGAGGTATACGGGTCAGATTGGCGGTAGGCGCCTAAACTCTGATTCGGTGCCCCAGCTCACGCTCCTCTCCACTCGCGAGAAGGGCGCTTGTACCGTGTACACGCGAATACATCAGGCCCCTCATACGGAAGGTTGAGTAGACGAAGCTCTCCGTACCAAAGCTCTTGAGGCTCCATACATACCAACAAGGCAAACGGCCCCGTATATCAGGAGAAAACCAACTCTTGTGAGGGGAGATTCCCCAGCGAGAAGGTGTTGAAGCTGTTTACCACCTGGAACAACCTGACGAGCCGTGGTTGAGGTGTCCAATAACCGCTCCACCTTCCCTCCTCCGATTCTTTTCGCCTTTTTAAGAATGGCCGAGAAGCCCCGAGTGGGATGTTTGACGACCGCGCCAGGCTCAAAAACTATGGAAAAGCCTGCGTCGGTCGCGGCCCGGCAGAAGGCGAAGTCTCCACCAGAGGTCAGCCTCTCGGAGAACCCTCCCGTAGCCTCGAGGACACTCCTCTTAACAAAGAGGTTCGCCGTCGCGCCCGCGCGCTTCTCCGTTACCCAACGCTGCTGCTGGAGAAAGAATTTCTTGTCAAATCGGTGATCAATACGCGGCGTAGCTAAGACCATGTCAATCGCTCCCGCCACAAGGTCAGCGCCTTGTTCAAGGCGAGCAACACCAACCTTTAGCCAATCCGATTGAGGAACACAATCACCATCAGTGAAGGCGAGAATCTCTCCCCGGGATATCCGAACAGCCGCGTTGCGAGCAGCATAAGAGCCGCCCGCCGGTTGCTCACATACTACGACCGATGAAGATGCGCGCGCGATGGCCGGCGTGGCGTCGGAGGAGCCGTTATCAGCGATGATTATCTCGTATCGGTCCCGTGGGTAATCGAGCCCCTCCAACGCGGAAATCAGACTGGGCAGACGCTCAGCCTCGTTTTTCACCGGCACTACGATAGAGACAAACGGAATCATACCTTAACGTCCATGAAGAACTCCGGTCACTTGTATCATGGCACCTATCCCTTTTCTAACCCTTGAACGCTTTACCAGCCATTAAATTTTAGTCACCTGGCAGACTTGCCCCCCAATTTGATACAGTGGCCCCCTGCGGCTAGAGTGCTGAACTTCCCGGGGAAAGCTACCATGCGAGCCTCGGTCCGCGAGGAATATCGATGGGAGACTTACGTGACGGAACCAGTATATCAAACGGATAGCGTCGCTCCGCCGATGAAACCGAAGGGGAGAACCGAGTTCAGAGCTCTTCGCGTCACCCTCGCGGTCATCTCCGTGGCGTTTGTGGTGGGGACCCTTGTGCGCGACAGAGAAGCCCTCGTATCGGCGCTATCATTCTCCGGGCGAAACATCCTCATCATGTTCGCGCTTTTGATCCTCTATTTCATATCGTACGCGTATCGTTTTGTTTTGTTGATCGACAAACATTGCAGATGCCGCATCGACCTGCTGACCTGGATCAGGATGCTCGTTGTTGTGCGATTCATGAACAATCTGGTACCCCAGATGGGAAGTGTGTATCGAGGCGTGACGCTCAAGCGCGATTATGGCGTTTCATACACGGACTTTATCTCCGCGAACGTGTTTTTCATTTGGTCCGACACCCTCTTCAATTTTTTGCTCGCTATCATTCTTGTCGTCGCGGTTGGCGCTCATCTGGAGCTCTTTGGAATGCCGGTCGAGCACTTCTTGCTGGTGGCGTTCGCGGCCGTGCTGATCGCGCCGTTTTTGGCCAGTAAAGCTCTGGCATATGTCCCTCAGTCTTCGAAGCTCTTAGGAAGGCTCGCGCATGTTAACGAGCAGCTTCTCGTAGGCCTGAAAGATCCGAAGTACATGGTTGTTACGACAGCGATAGCCCTCGTCTCATTTGGACTCATGGGATGGGTATTTAAAATTCTCCTCCTCGCCGTTGAGGTCGATGTACCGATATCAACATTAGCCGTGTTCTACGCGCTGTATCGACTCACCTTTCACGTGAATATAACCCCGGGAAATATCGGGGTTCGAGAACTCGCCTACGGGCTTCTCTGCTCTGAAGCTCACATCGGGATGGCCAAAGGACTGCTCATATCGGCCGAGTTACGGATCCTCTCGGTCCTCGTACTCCTCATCGTTGGCACCGCGGTGTCGAGCAAACAGGTAGTATCCACGTGGCGCGCCTACAGGAGAGGGGGACGAGCGGGCCTAGAAGAAAAAGCGGCGAGCGACATCGACGCGATGTAGGCGAATCGTTACAGCGTCATTCCAGGAGTGACTAATCACTCATGCGGATTGTGCCCTCATCCAACTTCCCCATAGCCTAACCTCACCATGGTTCGTATAACCTCCAGTATGAAATGGCGTATTCTCTCTATCCTCGGGTGTTTCGGCCTCACTATCCCGTGCGATGCCCTCGCGGAGCGGGTCTACGTCACCTCGTGGAGCTCCGGCGCCGATAAGAAGGTGTACGTGACGAACTGGAAGGAGGAGGCCACCATGGTGGTATACGTTACCACCATAAAATCGGAGTCGGCCCAACCAGGGGTTTGGTTCTTCGCCGGGCACGCCGCCGACTCAGATATGAAGATCTACTTCACCCGTTGGAAAGATGAGGCTGACCTCATTATCTACTATACCACCAATAAGAGTGAGGCGGGTCCGCGAGGCGAGCCTTAGGGAAGCGAGACCCCACGTGAACGCGCTCGTGCTCTACAATCAGACTTTAAATAGGTTTTGCCTCGCTTCCTTTTGGAAGCTCCCTGGTCATAAGGCAACTAGAACGAATAAACGCCGTCAGCTTTCGCGACCATGACTTCAGTGGCGTAATTAATAAAGAGCCCGCTATCCACTACACCGATAATCGACTTGATATCGCCCTCGAGTCTCTCTGTGACACTTGAGAAGGTAGCGTCGAGGATGATGTTGCCACGCTCCGTGATGACGGGACCGTGCTTGCCCGTTCCGACCCGAATGACAACCTCTGTCGCTCCCAAGGACTTCAAGCCCTCTTCGGCGAGAGTAACCGCTTCAGGCACCACCTCAACGGGAATCGGGCATCCCTGCCCAAGGGTTTCAACCACCTTCGTCTCATCAACGATCAGAACGAAATTCTTGCACCGCTTTGCGAGGATCTTCTCTTGGAGCATCGCGCCGCCCTTACCCTTGATCGCCCAGCGATTCTTCGCGACCTGATCCGCACCATCGAATCCCCACGAGAGGTGTCCGCGATAGCCGGGATACATCACGATAAATCCGAGATCCTGACATCGCCACGCGCTCTGGTACGAGGTCGGGACAACGGTGATCCGAAGCCCCTCTGCCTTCACACGCTTCCCGATCTCAGTAAGCGCCGCATCGACCGTGGTACCGGTGCCCACACCGATGACATCACCATCCTTGACCCGCTTCGCTATCTCTTTCGCGACTATCTCTTTCATGCGTGTAACCTACCTCTCCTCAGCACGAACGCAAAAGCCCCCAGATGGGGATGAGCCCTTGGTAGCCCGGTAAATACTCCGGGCACGGGGCGCGAGACGGATCGCTTCAACAAGCCCGGGTAACGAACTCCGCTCCTTGAGAAGGACTCCAAGGATAACCAGAAGATTCCTCACTATAATCCCCCACAGCAGCGACGCGAATCCACACGAGAGGTCCCAGTTATTCCACTGAAGGAGAAACCGATTACGGACACTGAGGCGATTCAAGATCTCTGGAAGTTTGGAGCGTCGCTCAGGGGTGACCACTCGCACATGATTCGCTACCGCGGCTGGGGTATAGACGCACCGCCACCCCATCCTGCCTGCCCTCCATGAGAGATCCGCGTCCTCCCGATAGGCGAAGAACGCCTCATCAAAGAGGCGCACGCGGCTCGCGAAACCCTCCTTGAGCTCCGGGTAGATCTTCCACACTGTTTCATCTGAGATCGTCGATGGCAAAGCCAAGGCCTCGATACAATCGCGGGAGATTAAAAGGCATGCACCGGTCGCCCCAAAGACCTCCTCGGATACCTCATAGCCACCACGGTCTACCTCTCCACTTCCCCGATCGAAGTGCCGAAGCGAGGGTGTCAGGATCATACCGGCCGCGTCGATCGTTCTGGACGCGAGTGGCGAGAGATCGTCGGCCGCCCTCAGTAACTTAGGCGTGGCCATCCCTAGTCGCGTTTCACGAGAGAGGGGCTCAATCATTCGTTGAACGCAGGTTGAAGTGAGTCCGACATCGGGATTCAGGATCAACATGGCGTCGAAACCACCTTCAACGCAGCGCGCCGCCCCTTGGTTGTGCGCCCCACTAAAACCCAAGTTGGCGGTGTTTCTGTGAAGCTCAAGACCTTTCTCTATCCCGAGTGCGGCAACGCAATCGACGGTAGTATCCGCTGAGGCGTTATCGGTAACTCGGATGATAAGATCCTCGCCGAAGGTGAACCCCTCCTGCGCGCGCGCGTGCTCGATACACCGCGCGATAGTGTCCTCACTATTCCAGGTGACGATGTGAATGAGCACCTTTGGCTTGGTCATACCGTATATGGGGGTTGTTCACCCCTCTTCTCACTCATGACATTAGGGAGTCGGAATACCCTTCTCTTTGAGGATAGTATTAAAGATTCGCGTGAATGACTCATGTCCCGGCTGCGTTACTAGCCTGCCGTTTACCCACAC
The DNA here is from genome assembly GCA_027486155.1 of Pseudomonadota bacterium. Taxonomy (GTDB): domain Bacteria; phylum Bdellovibrionota_C; class UBA2361; order UBA2361; family OMII01; genus OMII01. The sequence continues at coordinate 9,502 of JAIXPR010000353.1, forward strand.
CGATGGAGTTCCCTGCAAGCCAGCCGCGGAACCAGCTTTAATATCCTGTAAGATACGCTCCCGATATCGACCTGACTGCATGCACTCACGCGCGGCCACCTCATCAAGTCCTATCTCCTTCGAGCCATCAGTCAACAAGCTCTCAGCCTTCAGCTCGCCCTTATCAGCGTCACGCAGGAAGAGGATCGTATTTGCCTCCCAAAACTTCCCTTGCTCCCCCGCGCACCGAGAGAAGAACGCGGCGGTGCAGGCGAACTCGTGCAAATCACGCTCCATCTCCGGGTTGCACGCTTTGTCGAGCGGATAGTTCTTAAAGACGAAGTGATACCTTCCTTGATACTGGTCGAGGAGCTCCTTGATGAGACCATGCATGAGCTTACACGCGGGGCATTCGTAGTCGGCGAACTCAACGATCTGAATCGGAGCGTTAGGATCGCCGACCGCGTAATCTCCAAACGCCCCCTTCCCCCCCTGCAGATTGAACTGGGTAAGCGGAGACTGAGACCACTCCTCAACAGGATCCCCTTCGATCATCTCTTGGGCCGCGTAGCTCTGGAAGATAACGTCAGGTAGTAACGCGCTCGCGATACCACTGAGCGCAATCAGAATACTCACGACTCGAATACGCCATGGACGGGCCCCTTCAGGAGCGCGAGCGATTCCAAGGACCACTCCGAGCATCCGGAAGATCTCCGTTGCGCCTTCCCGCAATCCGTTACGGAGCGTCCCTCTCCACGAGCAGAGCCAGACGGTTCCGAGGATGAGGAAGTTTACGAGGTAGGTACCGAGGCACATGAGACAGAGCGCCCCGATGAGAAACTCTGAGATCCCAAACAAAACGAGAGAGAGGAGTGAGGCTACGAACGAAATGAGCAGCGCTATCGCGGCCCACGCGCGCAAAGAAATGGTTCGCCCCACGCTCGACGCGGACAATGAGCCGATGAGAAGGATACCGTAGAGGAAGAGTCCGTACGCGGCGACCGGGAGACCGAAGAACATCGACCACTCGCTCGTGTTCACCGCCTCGCAGTTGAGGTGGGCGTTAATGTGACAGAAGCTTGGGCCGGCGGCGAAGCCGTGGGAGTAGACAACATGCTGGTCGAGAGCGATGTAGGATAGAGCAAGCCCGATGACGCTCAAGACGATCGTCCCAATCCGTGCCTTTTGTATGCTCCTGGTGTCTGCTGCCATAGTAGGTCCGCTTTTTCTTATGCGGGCTCGTTATAGCAGGGTTTTACCCTCTTCGCACCGTGACAGCCATAGGAATCACCGATGGCCAGAGCTCCCGATGACTAGCCCGCGGATAGCCACCCAAGGAAACAAGGCAAAAGCACGCGATAGCGTGGTTTTGCCTCCCTTCCCCGGAGTCTCGCTCCAATAAAAACGGCGACCGAGGTCGCCGTTTCGTATCTCTAAAACATAGAGAGACTACGCCTCGCCCTCACCGAACAAGAGGGGTGGCTTTCTGA
>JAIXPR010000016.1 GCA_027486155.1 Pseudomonadota bacterium
CGCTATGTCGTACCATCCCCGAATCGAATGTCAGGATGTCGCTTCTTTCCAAACCACGCGGGCGCGGAATTCGGAATTGTGGTTTGTTAACAATCCTGAGTTAGAGGGGGCCATTCTGGGCTATGCCGCTCGGTACGCCACTCGCTATGAGATAAAGATGTATGCCCTCGCGATAGAGGGCAATCATATCCAGAAGGTAGCGCACTTTCCAAAAGCGAATAGAGCTCACTTCATGAGGGACTTTAACTCAGCGGTGGCTCGGTCCGTGGCTCGATTCCAACCGAGTTACCCCGGTGGACGGTTTTGGGCGCGTCGCTATTCGGCTGAGTATCTTCCGGGGGATGCAGACATTGAGGATAGGTTCTTCTATACAGTCCTCCAGCCCGTGCAGGATGGGCTTGTCGACGATATCGCTGACTATCCTGGATATAACTGCTTCGAGGATGCGGTTCGTGGGACGGTCCGGGAGTGCAAAGTTATCAAGAGGAAGGAGTTTAACGACGCACGGCGATGGGACTGCTCGGTATCAATTGAGGATTATACGGAGATATGTACTCTCACGTACGAACGACTACCCGGCTACGAGCAGGTATCCCAAACAGAATACGAAGCGACGATGCGAAGAAAATTAAAGGAACGCACCGCAGAGGCACTTACACGCCGAGGCGGAAAGGCCTCTCTCGGAGCGCAAAGACTCGGGACTATTGAACCCGGCTCACGCCCGAAACGAACGAAGACAAGCGGGCCCCGAGATTATCGACCGCGGGTCCTTTCAAGGAATCCTGAGCGTCGATCATCGGCTCAGGCTTGGTATTTCGATATTTATTTTGATTATCAGCGGTGCTCAAAACGATATCGCGAAGGAGACCTTGCGGTACAGTTCCCTCAAGGCACTTACAAGCCGCCGCTCTTTACCGTTGCTTTCTGTGGGGGCATTTCGTAAGCGCTCGTTGATCGTTCTAAATGTACAGTCTGAACTTGTTTCAGGTGGAGCTCTAATTCTTTTCCCTCATTCGCATTACGGATGAATTCAAAAATTCGCAAATCGATACCTAGGGACGGGCCCCTTAATTTTCCTGCGCGCGGTCTCTGAGAAAAAATAGGGGGAGAGGGTAGGGGACCTTTATCTACTACCCCGCACTAGACGTATCATCCGCGTCAACCAACTCAATCCGCTCCCGCTCGAGGTCTCCCACGAGCCGCACCCGCTTCGCGCGACCACGCACGGCGAAGTCACCGGTTGTGTACTGCTTAAGAGCCACGCCGCGGAGTGAGTCGCCAGCAAGTTCATCGAGGGCACGACTCACATGTCGCATATCGTAGAAGAGTCCCGTTGAGGCGACCGAGGTATCCTTTACGAAACCGATCTGTCCGGTGCGACTGATAGCCTTCTCGTTGAATTCACACACCTCACGCGACTTATTGTAGAGGAGGATCGCGGCGTTGTCGTCGAAGCCAACGAGTCGGAGATTCGCGTTCACGAATCCTGGGCGGGAGCCGATAGCGTCGATACTGGTACGTATCATCTGCTTGAATGCTGACTCCTCAATCGCGTGCATCACGACGGTATCGAAGCGTCTGACGAGCTCAGGTCGGGGCCGTCCCATCCGGTCGATGAATGACTCGGAGAGGATCTGCTTAACATCTTGAGGCTTCATGGTACGCGTGAGCTTATCCGCTCCCGCGTTGGATGCGCCGACGATGATCAAACCTGGACGCGAGACGGTCTTTCCGTTGCCGGCGGTGAGCGTCCCTTTGTCAAAGAAGTTCATCAGCGCTTGGTAGACGCTCGGATGCATCTTCTCGATTTCATCGATGAACACGAGACCAACCGTGTTCTCATCGGCGAATGTATAGAGAATCCCCTCATCTGGTCCCACATACCCCGAGGGTGAGCCGACCAATCGGGAGATCGTGTGCTCCTCGGAAAACTCCGCTCCCTCAATCATGAAGAATGGAAGATCGCACGCTCGCGCGATGTACATCATGAGCTCTGTCTTTCCGACGCCGGTCGGCCCTGGTACGAGGAGGGTAAGGGGGCGGCTTGGATCGCGCATCCCCAGGATATGGCTCTTGACCTTATCGCCGATCCTCTGGATCGCGTCGTTCTGTCCGAGGATCTGGAGCGGGGCTCTCTTCATGAAGGACTCTATCGCCTCGATACGGAGGCGCATCTGTTGGCCATCCGGAAGGTGGAAGATAGGGGCGAGGGCCGCGATGACATCCTGCTCCGTTACCTTTTTGTCGGGATGGAGGCGGGCATGCGCCGCGGCGCCATTCAACAGTTGCAGAGTTAAGTTGAGTGGATCGGCTTGTGGCGCTCGGCATCGTTGGACCTGCTTAACCGCGAACGCCACAACGGATCGCTCAAGGGGAGCGGCGAGTTCGAGCTTGCGCTGCATGCGCTCCGCGTCAGCCATGACGCGCTCCTCGATCGACTCCTCAAGGAACGGCTGCATATTCACCTGCGGTATGCCGGGCAACGGCTCCCGCGTTCGAAGGACGATTTTGATGTTGTACTTCTCAAGGAGACCGATGAATTTTCGATACTCCTCCATGTCGGTGATCGAATCAGCGTCAACGACGAGGATCGCCTTTTCGTCATAGATTTTAAGGTCCGCGAGGAGTTGGTTAATAGCGGCGAGATCTGGATTGAGATCGATCGCAACGCCGTAAAACTTTTGGACCATCCGAGCCTGAACCTGGGTCGCCACGTCCGGTTTGATCACCCCGAGGAGGGAAGAATCGCGAAGCTGGTCGGCGACATCGCCCTCCATAAGGCGCACTGAGAGGGCGCGAATGAGACGCTCGCTTGGAGACACGTAGTCTCCCCATACCTCGTTAGTGCTCGCGGAGTCTCCCTTGCCGACCTTATCTCCCGTCGCGCCGATCTCGGTATCGAGCTCAGGATGGTAATTTGTGCCATCGACGATCGCCACGATGCCGCGCTCGGTGAGGTGTCGCTGAACCGCCTGTACCTCAGGCTCTAAGCCCAGGGCGTCGATGCCGGAGTCAAGATAGTCCGAGAATGATGCTCGATCCCGAAAGATGTCAGGGGTCGATCCGATCTTGTTGGGGCGATACCTCGTAGCGTAGAGAGCGAAGGAGGAGAGGATGTAGGGGGGATGTTTGAACCGCTCAAGCGAGATCTCCTCAGCTCTCGGCGAGAGCCGAGGCAGCCCTAGTCGATGAAGCACATCCAGGATCTTTAAAAGATTTTCGTGGGGCATCGAGGGAAGTCGCTCGAAGGTGTAGTCCAAGAGATCTTTCGCTGAGAGATCCTTTCGTCCCGTGGCCTCTTTGACCAGGGCGGATAGCTCAAGGTGGCTTTGGATACCTGGCAGATCGAGGTTGTTCGCGATGGCGTCAAACAGAATGTGAAGTTTCGGATCCTCTCGTCGGGGAACGATCCCCGCGATAAGAAATCTGACACTGCCATTCAGCTCCGCGGTGTCGATGTCGAATTGTCTGAGGTGTCGATCGTTCAACAATTCAGAGCGGCGGCTGTGTTGACCGCACATCGCCTCGGCGATCTCGTGACTAATGAGGTACGAGCTTGACTTGAGGAGTCGGGAGCACGGTGAACCAGCGAGTTTTGGCGGGGGACTAAACGCGGACTCGAAAAACCGCAGTATCGTTCCCGGTCTTGGCTCCTTTGCGTGGTGTAAGAACGAGAACACCACACGGTGCCCCGCGCTTTGCGCCTTCTTGATCTCGTTGCGGAAGGCTCGGATGTGTGGCGTTCGGGAAACGTAATCGTCAAGTTGGGCGACGATCGGAATGACGAGCTTTCGCTCCTCATCCAGATCGAGCGCGCTCTTCTCAATCCGGCCGAGTCGCGCGCGCACTTTTTTCAGCTCCTCCTCACGGGAGCGCTTCTCTTTAGGTGCTAGTCCCTCTTGGACTAGTTCGCTCTCAAGCACCTTGATGACAACCTCTCCATCTTTAAGTTTGTCCGCGTATTCCACGGAGAGCTTCTCTTTCTGCGGAGTGAGCTTCTGCGTGTTGAGGAGTTCGTGTGTGCGATTGCCGAAGAGGAGCCAGTCGTAGAGCGCGATAGCGAGCTCGTTCCAACGCTTCGGGTCTATGTGTTCGACGTTAACATCTGGAAGCCGTGGCACCACAACGGAGGTGAGACGTTGGGTAGTATCGGTCTCGCTCTTACCGAAGAAATCCCACGAGTGGTCAATCGCCGCGTGGAGCACGTCGATCGTATTGCGTCGGTTCTCAGGATTCACCCTTTTTTGGTTCATTTGAGGGCCGGATCCGTTTTGGGGCGAGGCGATATCGATATTGAGGAAGTTAAGGATGGAATTGTTCAACCCCTCGAAGAGGGATCTCATCCTCACCAAGAAGGGGATAGCTAGTTGCAGGTGCCGAGCGGCTCGGTGAGGGCTCTCGCACCCCTTCGCGATAAACCGACCGAGATAGTTGTTCGGTGTAATGGGGAAGGGGAGCTGTTTAATTAAGCCGGAGATATCTAGCGAATGGAGGTGCGATTCCTGAGCGACTATCGATTGGAGCAACCTGATTTGAGGGGTTGTTAGCTCAGGATAGTAGCGCGCCTTGACCTCCACGGGCTGCTTATTGGTGATGTCACCGAGCGTAACCCTCCCCGATGCGAGGTCGTCCATAATTCGACTGCTGACCGGCTCGATTACTCGCGCGTCTCCACTGAGCGCCGCGCTGGATGATGCCATCCCGGAAGGCACGTACCCCATCGCCTGGTACGCATCGAGGAGTTCCTCTTTCTTCGACGAGTTCGCATCCGCGAGGAGTAGTGAGCGCCATTTGCCTACACCGGCGAGGAGGGCCGCTATCTCTGGAGCAACCTGATGAACCGGCGGAGCGGTGAGAGGAAGGCCTTCGGTGTTCTTGTGGGCGATGGGCGAGTGTGTGGCCAACGACATAACAACTTCTTTGAACGTCTGACGGTTACGAGCGCGGTCGGAGGCGATTACGTATGTGAGGCGCCATCCGAACCTTTGCAGGGAGGTAGGTTATACCGATTTAAGACAAGGTTTTAAAGGCAGTCTTGCAGGGCATCGCACGGGCGTCGATGGCTTAGTAGAAGGGTTTTAACATGCTTAAATTGCTAAGCTTATCGGCTTGGTGGGCGTCGCTCATCTCAGTCAGCACCTTTTTATCCCCTCGCTATAGCGAGGCAAGCCCTCTTTGCATGTCTCCCCATCACCTCGTTTATCGCACCTGGTCTCTCGAAATACCTCTCTCCATTACTCATAGGGGAGGCGTGAGCCGATAGATCCGCGTACTATGGCGTGTCGGTGGGGGGCACCCAACGACCCTGCTACTAGTTGCAACTGGAACTCCCCGCGAGCGAAACCACATGAGCTACACCCTTATCTTCTCCCTCCTCCTCGCCATTTTTCACGCGATCGGTATCGCGACAGCGCTGCACGCGCTCTACAACTCGCGTAGCTCACAGGGCGCCATCGCATGGGTGCTCTTCCTGATGATGGTTCCCCTTCTCGCGGTGCCAGCGTATTTCGTACTCGGTCAAACGAGATTTGCGGGGTACCGAGAGCGGATAAAAACGATGCTCGACGTCCATCGGGCTATCTTCGCCGAGTATCGGGCACGGCTCTCTGAGCACCGGGTTTTGCCGAACTCGGGCCGAGAGATGGACCCGCTTGAGCACATCGCTGGAGCGGATATCCTTTCAGGGAACAAACTTGAGCTTCTGATTAATGGAGAGCAAACGTTTTCGGCGATCTTTGAC
>JAIXPR010000319.1 GCA_027486155.1 Pseudomonadota bacterium
TCCAACATCGTTCTTGCCGCAAAGGAGAAGTTGGGATCAGTTGGAGTTCCCTTGTTAAGAGGGGTTTCGGCGAGCATCTCTCGCACCATCTTAACCACCTCCGTATGGATCTCGCGAGAGGAGAGGCGCCCATCTCGATTCGTATCGAGGGAAGGGGTCAACTTCTCCGCGCCTTTAAGCACACCGTTTATCACCTCTGGCTTGAGGCTCGTGAAGTCGAGTCTTGAGTCCTTGACGGTCTTTAGAAAGTCATCCCGCATGCAGGCGGGAGTCAGCATGGATAGGTCCTTGAGTGATTCGTTCGCTTTCAGATCAGAGCCGGGCGCTTGAGTTTTGGTAGAGGGAGCTTGAAGTTGCGGCATAGAAAAACCTTTCTTAATGAAAACAGATAGGCGGCACTCGTTGGACCGCCATCTTAGAGTGGTTATGGTCCTTGGTGCCTGCTATGTGACTCGCAGTGAGGGAAACTCGTAGGAGGTGCCGCAAGTGGTTGATCCATTGACCCCTTTGAGAGCCGCCGATCGAGAGCGATAGGGAACGTTAGAGCACGAACGCGTCGACGATAACGACTCCAGCGATCATCGCTCCATAGAAGGTAAAAGCTGTAGAGGAAAACATCCACCGGAGAGCTCCTTGGCGAGCTTCGGGGAGCGTCTCAATATCGATCGAGAAGTCGATCTCCTCCTCTGGTAAAGCTCGAACTCGATCATAGAGCTTCTTGAGGAGGTATTCGCGCCGATAATTTTGCGCATCGATGAACCAGAGCAGCACCATCGGGAGTATGGCGAGGTACGCCACATGAAATCCCGGTTGTTGGGTCCCGAGGGCGATAAATACAGCCGTAAAGCTTATGGCCCAGCGCTTGGCGGAGAGGTCGCTTCGATTGACGATGTCGAGGAGGCCTAGGATCATGTTAAGATGCGCTATCCTTTTTTCCACATCGCCCTCTCTTTACTCTCGCTGGTCTCTTTGTAAAAAATCCGGGGCGGAGCGCTTACCCCTGGCTCTTGTGCCGCTGTGCTCTCCCTCGTTCCGCCCAACGCCATACGGAGCGGGCTTACAAAGGCTGCTGCTGCGTAGAGCAGTGCAGGCTACCGTATCCAAGCACCCAGTCGACGCAGTTGATCCCGACGACCTTTCTATCAGGGCAGAGGTCGGCGAGTATTCCAAGCACTTTCCTATCGTTCTCGTCGTTAAAGGTGGGAACCACGATGAGGTTGTTGGCGATGTAAAAGTTTAAGTAGCTCGCCGGTAGTCTCTGATCGTCGCAGTAGATCGGTGATGGAAAGGGAAGCTCAATGATCTCGAAGGAACGTCCCTCTTTGTCTTTAGCCGCTTTCAATCGCTGAATGTTGTTTTGACACCCTTCATATTGTGCGGAATCGCTTGGCTCGGCGCTCGCGACCACGATCTTTCCGGGCGCTATAAAGCGGGCCAAATCGTCGATGTGTCCGTGGGTATCATCACCCTCACAGCCGCCGTCGAGCCAAATGGTGTTGTCGGCGCCGAGGTATTTCTCAAATGCCAGCTCGTAGTCCCTCTTGTGCATGCCAGGATTACGTTGCTGTTCCTCTGAGAGAAGACACTGTTCAGTGACGAGGATATTTCCCAACCCATCCACATCGAACGCTCCGCCTTCGAGCACGAGCTGTGAGGCGGTATCGAGTCGCATCGCCTGGTGGCGAGGGGTGTTTGAGGCCTGCGAGATATACTCCGGGATCGAGGCATCGGGTCCGAAATCGTCGTAGAGCGCCCAGGCGTTAAACTTCCATTCCATCCAAAGATTCGACGACGTGGAGATCTCTTTCACTAAGCTCGGGGCTGAGTCCCTCAACCAGGTTCGGGCGTAGTCCTTTCGATGAAAAAAGATGTTTGAGGTGAGGTTGCTACGTTGTAGTTTTTCTCTCGCGTCAGCCTCCAGCGCTTCGGAAGCACACAGGATCTCGACCCTTTCGTTCTTGGAGAGGTGACGAATAAGCTCGCAGAACGCCCATCGTACGGCCTCGATCTTGCCGGGGAAATCTGATTCCAGGTGAGGCCATGCGATCCAGGTCGCCTGATGGGGAGCCCACTCAGCGGGCATTAGGTATTTTTTCTGGTTGAACATGCCTTTTTATTCCCTTCTACGAATAATTTCCATATATATGGGTTCATGAACGATAACAAGCCATGGACCCCTCAAATAGTAAAGCTCGCTCTTGCTCAGTTTTCCATGGGAGCGGATCCCGCCGCTAATTTATCAAAAGCTCTTCACTTTATTGAGAGAGCCGCGGCGGAAAAGGCCGATATCTGTTGTTTGCCGGAGCTCTTCAGAACCCCTTATTTTTGTATCGAGGCGAAATGCGCCAACGATTGGACCGAGGAGCTGCCAGGGGAACTCGTGCCGGTTTTATCGAAAGCGGCGAAGGCGCACGGAATCGCGCTCGTAGCCGGTTCGGTATACGAAAGAGTGCCCGGAGAGATGGGTTATAACACGGCCTTGGTTTTTAATAAGGCTGGTGATCTGTTGGGTGACTATAGAAAAGTTCATATCCCGCACGACCCAGCTTTCTATGAGTGCAACTACTTCACTCCGGGTGACAAAGGCTTCAAGGTCTTCGACTTAGGATTTGCCAAGGTTTCAGTGCTCATCTGCTACGACCAGTGGTTTCCTGAGGCCGCTCGGAGCTGCGCGCTCCTCGGAGCGGACATCTTATTCTACCCGACCGCTATCGGAACTAGCACCGAGGTGCCTCAAGTTGAGGGTCAGTGGCAGAACGCGTGGGAGTTGATTCAAAGAAGCCATTCCGTCGCGAACTCTGTGGTAGTAGCGGCCGTAAACAGAGTCGGTCAAGAGGGCAACAGCACCTTCTGGGGAGGCTCCTTCATCAGTAACGGTTTCGGAGAGCTGCTCGCTAAAGCGGACGATCAAGAGAGACTGGTCGTGGCTGAGGTCGACTTGGGCCATTCTCGATTCACACGCGAGAGTTGGCGGTTTATGGCCAGCAGAAGGCCAGAGCAATACACGCTAGTTACTCAGAAAGTGAAGTAGGGCTCACTCCACGCGATTGTTTTGTCGTGCGGCAATAGCCGCCCGTAAGGAGCAATTGAGTCCCTCTGTTACACTTCGTACTTGAAAACGCGAATGAAGTTCGCGATCAACTTGTGCGTTACCTCCGCGACCGAAACGGGCTTCGGCGCAATCAGCTCCGCGATAGAAGCTATCTTGATATCGCCGAGTCCGCACGGATTAATGGCGGCGAAACGGTGAGAGCAGGGGATTACGTTTAAGGAGAATCCGTGCAAGGTGCACCAGCGAGAGATTCTCACTCCGCTGAAGGCGATCTTAGAGTTCTCATCGATCCACACGCCTGTTTTGCCAGGAACGCGGATGCCGGTGATGCCGTACTCTTGGAGGGTGCTTAAGACCACCTCTTCAAGGGATCGCATGTACCATCCCACGTCGGTCTTGTGGTTGTGGAGATTAATAAGGGGATAGCACACCGCCTGTTCGGGGCCGTGATAGGTGACGCTGCCCCCACGCTCAATCGAGACAACAGGGGTGCCGCTTATCTCAAGCTCTGATGAAGGGGTGTAGAAATGAGCGTCCTCGGTAGAGGTGCCGCAGGTAATGACAGGGTGATGTGAGCAGGTAAGCAACACATCACCCTGTGAGCCGTCAATCAGCTTGCGGTGATAGCTTCGTTGAAGCTCTAAGCATTTGACGTAGTCGATCAAGCCAAGATCGTAGACCTCAAGCTTCATCGAATCACCGTGAGCCTCTTTAGAAATTAACTGGCCGTCCGAGCGCAAGTGCCATCGCCTCCATGGTCGCCTCTGAGAGCGTTGGGTGAGGGTGGACAGTATCTACCACACTCGCCGCGATTCCCTCGTGAGATCGGATGATAGCAGCTTCCGAGATAAGCTCGGTAGCCTCGGCGTGAATAATGTGCACACCGAGTACCTCACCAACCTCATCATCGATGATCACCTTCACGAAACCGTCCTGCTCTCCGATAGCGATCGCCTTTCCAACCGCTGAGAACGGCATCTTTCCAACGCGGTACTTGATCCCCTTCGCCTTAGCGGCTTTTTCGGTGAGTCCAACAGAAGCTACTTGAGGCTGGCAGTAGGTACACCCTGGGATGTTGTCGTACCGCATGGCGTGCTTAGCTTTGCCTGCGACAACCTCAGCGGCGACGATCCCCTCATGGCTCGCCTTGTGTGCGAGAGCGGCACCACCTGCTACGTCTCCGATCGCGTAGTGGTGAGGCACGTTGGTCTGAAGGTACTCGTTGACCTTGATGAACCCACGGTTCGTTTCAATTCCAACCTTCTCAAGGCCGATGTTCTCGGTGTTGGGCATGATACCGATAGCGACGAGACACGCGTCTCCGCTCCACTCCTCAGTCTTATCCTTGCCCTTAAGGGTAGCGGTTACGTTCGCTCCAGAGCGCTTGAGGTTCTCAACACCGGTAGAGGTTCGGATAGTCATGCCGTTCTTTGCGAACACCTTCTCAAGGGTCTGAGCTACCTCGGTATCCTCAACTGGAAGGATCTGATCCGCCATCTCCACCACCGTTACTTGGGTTCCAAGGGTGTTAAAGAAGTAGGCGAACTCGATTCCGATAGCACCAGCTCCGATAATGAGAAGCTTCTTCGGAAGACGTTTGTGCTCAAGGATCGTGCGAGCGGTGTGAACAATCTCTCCGTCAACATCAACGCCAGGGAAGGGACGAGCGCGCGCTCCGGTAGCGATGATTATGTCCTTGAACTCGTAGGTAGTCGACTTCTTCGAGGAGTCGGTAACGACAAGCTTGTTGCCCTTCTCAAGTACACCGTTGCCCGAGATGATCTCGATCTTGTTCTTCTTCATCAGGTAGTTCACGCCACCCGAGAGCTTGTTCGCAACCTCACGGGAGCGCTCGATGATGCGCTTGAAGTCTACCGAGACATCGCCGGTGGTGAATCCGAACGAGCTCGCATGCTTGATATCATTAAAAACTTGAGCTGAGCGAAGGAGCGCCTTGGACGGGATGCATCCCCAGTTAAGGCACACACCGCCAAGTGCCTCTCGCTCTACGATAGCGACTTGTCGTCCGAGTTGCGCAGCGCGGATCGCTGCCACATATCCACCAGGTCCTGAACCTAATACGATGAGGTCACGAGATTGACTCGCCATACGAATAAACTCCTAGCGATAAAAGTGCGGCGGCTCATACAACTCAGCCGCGGGGACCAACCGGGTCCTCGACAGCCGATGTATCATAGAATGAGCAGGGTTGAAACCGTTTCTCGGGGAATTAATCCGCCGTTATTTCAATAAGAATGGCTAGTTAGCATGGGAACGGCGCCAGGAACGTTGGAATGGCGGGTAATCTCGGTATCCGCCTCAACAGTCCCATGCTTGTGTCTCGGACAGTACAAGGGGAAAGCTTTGACATGGACCTCATCAAGCGCTCGCGAGGCTCCTATGGTAGAGTACTCGGAGATGACACCCCCAACCTCCCACCCATCGTCCTCCGGTAGACCAGGGGCGCTTATCATTCCTGAACAGGAGCTCGCCTTTTCGTTCGCCCGATCGGGTGGTCCAGGAGGTCAGAACGTTAATAAAGTGGAGACCAAGGTAACGGTTCTCTTTGATTTCTCGAAGTCGAGCATACTGACGTGGGAGCAAAAAGGGAGGCTCGGAAATCATCCTCTCATTCTCCAGCACCTGAACGCCGAGGGAGCGATAGCCGTGACCAGTCAGGCTCATCGCAGCCAGATCCTCAATCGAGAGGATGCCGTGCGAAAGCTCCATGAGCTTCTACATCAAGCCCTCCGTCCCCGGCGCAAACGGATCCCAACACGCAAGACACGGTCGAGTGAGCGAAAGCGTTTAGATCAGAAGAAGGGTCGCAGTCGCTCCAAGGCAGCTCGACGACGGGTTGACCCCTACCAGGGTGGTGAACAATGATTTCCTGCTGCGCGTTTCGATAGTTTGACTGCAACGTCGTTGGAGACGTCAAAAAAATCCTCAACGTATCTCAGAGGATACGTCTGCGGTTTTTTCGCCATCTCCGCCTCGTTTCGTCTAAACTCTCAAAATGCTCGCGACGGAACCATTTTTCA
>JAIXPR010000403.1 GCA_027486155.1 Pseudomonadota bacterium
CACGTTTACGAGCACGTTCACGTTTGGCACTGCCTCGTGTCCCGAGTAGACAGCAGCCCCCTCTCCCGATACCCCTCCATGCGGCTGTCTCTTTAGCTCCTGCCCAACGTCGGCTATCCTCCGCCTATGAAAGTAGTTCTGCAGCGAGTCTCACAAGCGAACGTCACCGTCGACGAGAGGATAGTCGGGGCCATTAAGCACGGATTTGTGCTCCTCGTCGGATTCGGCAAGGGAGACACCGCCAATTGCATTCAGCCGATGGTCGATAAGATCGTGCGGATGAGGATCTTTGAGAATGACGAGAAGCGATTTGATAAAGATATCCTCGATGTTGGTGGAGAGATCCTCGCTATCTCTCAATTCACACTCTACGCGGATACCGCTAAGGGGCGGCGCCCAGAATTTTTTCAAGCCCTCGAACCGGCCGCGGCCTCTCAACTCTTCGATACCTTCGTGGAGGCCTTGCGAAAAACTCCCGTCACAAAGGTCGAGACGGGGGTGTTTGGCGCACACATGCGCGTCTCCCTTGTCAACGACGGTCCCGTAACGATAACACTTGAGCGATAATATGGCGAAGCCTCCCTCTCGATGTTTTTGGTGTTCAGAGGATCCCCTTTATATCGCCTACCATGACAATGAATGGGGAGTCCCGGTCTACGACGACCAGCGGCTCTTCGAGATGTTGATCCTTGAGGGGGCCCAAGCGGGACTGAGCTGGCTTACCATCTTAAAACGCCGCGAGGGCTATCGCTCGGCTTTCGCGAACTTCGATGTCGAGAAGGTTGCCCGCTTTACACCGCGGCACGTTGAGCGCCTGATGACGAACGAGAGGATCATTCGCAATCGACTCAAGATCGAGGGCACCATCAAGAACGCTCGCGCCACACTCAAACTCCACGACGAAGTGGCATCCCTCTCCGAATACCTCTGGAACTTCGTTGATGGTCGACCTATCAGAACTCCCGGACCTCTCTCACGCGCGAACTATCGCACCACCTCTCCGGAGTCCGACACTCTATCGAAGGACCTCAAGAGGCGTGGATTCACCTTCGTCGGCTCAACGATTATGTACGCGTTCATGCAAGCGGTCGGCATGGTTAATGATCATGAGGATACGTGCTTCAAGGCCCCGTCACGCCTTCGGCGACGATGAAACCTTTTTGAGCCATTCAATCCGTTCACCGATCGTTTTCTCGTTTCCTCGATCACTCGGCTCGTAGAACGGTCGACCGGAGATCCCTTTCGGCAGGTATTCCACTCCGGGCGCATACCCGTACGGCTGGTCGTGCGGATAGATGTATCCATCGCCGTACCCCATCCCCTTCATGAGTCCCGTCGGCGCGTTACGTAGGTGCTTCGGCACCGCGGCGGCGGGGTGATTTTTCACCGCGCCTAACGCGCGATGCAGGGCCACATAACTACGGTTAGACTTCGGAGCGGTCGCGAGATAGGCGATACACTGGGCGATCGGAATCCTTCCCTCAGGAAGCCCCATGAGCTCAAACGCCTGCAGCGTGGAGACCGCGAGCTGTAACGCGCGAGGATCCGCGTTTCCGATATCCTCGCTGGCGAAGATGACGAGGCGCCGAATAAGGAATCGGGGATCCTCTCCGCCCTCAAGCATACGGAACCCCCAGTAGAGCGAGGCATCAGGATCGGAACCTCGCATACTTTTAATCAACGCGGAGGCGATATTGTAGTGTTCCTCCCCGTCTCGATCGTAGGAGAGCACCCCGGCGTTAGCCAGAAAAGCTCGCACGTCCTCGTCCTTCAGCGAGCCCCCGGCTTGTACGCCAAGGGAGTCACGACATGACTCAAGGAGGTTCAACAATCGTCGACCATCACCACTACATGCTTCGGCAAACATCGCGCGAGACTCGTCCGAAAGGGTGACGGCCAACTCACGCTCACCACGCTCACATACCCGCGTAAGAGCTTGCGCTGAGAGCGGCTTGAGAACCACGACACGACATCGGGAGAGGAGCGCGGCGGTCAGAAAGAATGAGGGATTCTCGGTCGTGGCGCCGACGAGCGCGATCGTACCGGCCTCCACGTGAGGAAGAAAGGCGTCCTGTTGAGCCTTGTTGAAGCGATGGATCTCGTCCACGAGGAGAAGGGTTGGTTTCTCGCGCTCCCTGGCGGCTTCCACCACCTCTCGCACATCCTTCACTCCGGAGAGCACCGCCGAGAGTTCAACGAACTCGCAATCGTAGAGCTTCCCGATGAGCTTAGCGAGTGTGGTCTTTCCACATCCAGGGGGGCCCCACAATATCGCGGAGGGAATACGACCGGCGCCCGAGCGCAACTGCTTCACGAAGGTAGCGTCCAAGGCATCAAGCCCCGAGAACTCATCGAGAGATTGGGGCCGCAGTTTTTCAGCTAAAGGGATTTGCGTCATAAGGTCTCAAAGAACGATACCGTGTAGCGGTATCCCTCTTCAAGCTGACGCAACGAGAAGGACTCGTTCGGCGAATGAATCGCGTCCGCCTCTAAGCCAAATCCCACAAGGATGGGCTCAGCGCCCGACGTCGTAGCGAGGTCTGGAATAATCGGAACGCTCGCCCCCTCCCACAAAAAGACCGGCTCGCAGGCAAAGGATCGACGGATCGCCTCAGAGGCGATCTTAACAACGGGAGAGGTTGTCGAGAGCCGGAAGGCGTGTCCTCCTACCTTTTCGGCGGTAAACTCAACGCGACACCCTACCGGCACGGAGTCGCGCACATACCTCTTTATCTTGGCGAGTGTGGCCTCAGGATCCTGACCGGCGACCAGTCGGCTAGAGATCTTCGCCATCGCGACGGCGGGGATCACGGTCTTTCCACCAACACCCTGGTATCCACCACCGATACCATTAACCTCAATCGTCGGACGAAATCCCCTCCTCTCCATAGGTGGCAACGCGCGTTCGCCTCCCGCGAGAGGAACACCGAGGTTTTTCGCGACGGCGTCGAGATCAAGGGGAGCGGCGTTCGCGCGTGCCTTATCCTCTGCGCTCGGCGCCTCAACACCATCGTAGAACCCGGGGATCGCTATCGAACCATCCTCATTAAACATACCGTTCAGGATCTTGGTGAGGGCGTGAATAGGATTAAGCACGAGCCCTCCGTACACACCTGAGTGGAGATCGATCGAGGGTCCATGCACCTGGATCTCGCAACCGATAATTCCGCGAAGCCCCATCGTTATCGTTGGGCGCCCGTGGGCTACCATCCCGGTATCACACACCATGAGGATATTGGCGGCTAACGCGTCTCGCCACTGGGGCAAGCCGGCGTGCATAGCGATGCTCCCACACTCCTCCTCTCCCTCGATCAGGACCTTGATCGTCGGCAGATCGGCGCCCTGCGCCCTGAGCGCCTCGATCGCCTTAAAGAAGAAGAACACCTGGCCCTTGTTGTCTTGAGCACCTCGCGCGTACATCCTCCCATCCCGAAGGGTCGGCTCAAAGGGTGGCGTAGTCCACAATTCTAAAGGCTCAGGGGGCTGCACATCGTAGTGGCCGTAAAAGAGAACGGTCGGCTTAGAGGGGTTTCCGGGAAGGAGTCCATACACCAAAGGCTTCGTGGCGGTGGTCCAGATCTCAGTCCGAAAGCCGAGCTTCGTCATGTGTGTCGCGACCCAGTCGGCGCACTCTCGACAGTGGGCGGAGTACGCCGGGTCGGTACTGACACTAGGAAAGGCCAAAAACTCCTTCCACTCCGAGATGAATCGCTCCTGATTCCTCGAAAAATATTCCAAAGCTCCGCTCATACCACCCACTTTTACCAACGTCTCAATCCTAGGCCTATTGTGCTACACTTGAGGCGGCCACGAAATGAGAAAACAGGAACCTGCCACCCTCCACCCATCGAGGGAAAAAGGCCGAAAAATCACACCATCCATGCATTCCTACGGTTGCGCTCCTTACCCTCGGGTGCAATTATTTGCGGACACATCGTGTTTATACTGTTGAGACGATCATGAAATCTGTTACGAGCCTCCTCGCTTCCCCCCTTATGACCCTAGCTATCGCCTCCGTGGTCGGCCTTTCTGGCTGCTCATGGTTCAGCTCTGGCAGCGGTGACGGCGAGGGACTCTCGGAGTCAGAGCTTGAGGCCCAACGCGAGGGACGATTCGGCAGCGGCTCAATACCATCCGCTGAGGGCGAGGGAATGTTCCATGACATCCGCTTCGGCTTCGACTCCTACTCGCTCGACGAGCAGTCTCGTATGGATCTTGAGTCCAACGCGCGAATTCTGAAGGAGCAATCAGGCCTTCAGGTCACGCTGGAAGGACACACCGATGAGCGTGGAACCGTTGAGTACAACATGGCTCTCGGCGCAGAG
>JAIXPR010000071.1 GCA_027486155.1 Pseudomonadota bacterium
CGCTTGTGCTTGAGGTGCTCTAACTATGGCGCGTATTCTCGTACTCGGAGCGAAGGTTCCCTTCACACACGGCGGGCAGGAGATCCTTGTCGCGACCCTTATTAAGCATCTCAAAGCGAGAGGGCATGAAGCGGATGTGATTGAGCTTCCCTTCAATCCGCTTCCGAAGCAGAACCTTCTTACGCAAGCCGCGATGTGGCGCTCGTTGGATCTCGAGCAGTTCGCCGGGAGTAAGATCGATCTGATTATCGGCACGAAGTTTCCAACCTACTACGCGCGTCATCCCAAGAAGAGCGTGTGGCTCGTGCATCAACTTCGCTCATTTTACGACCTTCACGGTGGGTGCTACTCGGACATGGGGGATGATCCCCGTGATGAGGCGCTTCGCCGAATGATCACCGATGGCGATACCGTGGCGCTGGGTGAATCCGCTTACCTCTCCGCGATATCAAAGAACGTCGCCGAGCGGCTCCAGTCATTCAACGGGTTATCCGCGACAACGCTCTATCCGCCGCTCCCATTGGGTGAACGCTACCAAAGTCGAAGCGCTAAACCGTATATCCTCTCGGTGGGCCGTCTCTGCCGTATTAAGCGCGTCGACCTGATGTTGAACGCGATGAAGAATGTCTCTCCTGAGGTGTCGCTCAAGGTGGTGGGCGGGGCCGATGAGCCCGGTGTCATGGAGTACTTCAATAGTATTATCAAAGGGCATGATATCGGAGCGCGTGTGGAGTTCCTGGGACGCGTGAGTGATGAAGCGCTCATCGATCTCTACGCTGAGGCGATGGGCGTTTTCTACGCGCCCTTCGACGAGGATTATGGATATGTAACCCTCGAGGCTATGGCGAGTGGCCGTCCTGTTGTCACCGCGACAGATAGTGGGGGCACCTTGGAGTTTGTTAAAGATGGAGAGAACGGGCGTATTGTATCCCCTGATTCACTAGCGTTCGCGGAGGCGTTCAACGGGCTCCTTGCCGACCCAGAAGGCTCGAAGCGCATGGGAGCCGCGGGGCGAGCCTTTATCGAGAGCTCCGGTATGTTGTCTCAGGGATGGGACACCTTGATCGACGCGCTTCTCTCGCCACTCTCCGAAGGTGAGAGCTCTTCAACGAATAAGGCTGCGTAATGGATGGAAAGAAGCTCCGCATAGCGTGGTTCACTCACCTTGTGCGCTCGAATGAGGCCGTTGCCAGCGTCTCGCAGTACTGCACCGATCTCCTCCTTCCTTTGATGAAGGAGTCGTTCGAGATAGAGGTGTTCTCTGGACTCCCTCGAGGAACCCACCTAAGCGTGCCGCGCTATCATACCTTGAATGCGTATCAGCGACATCGAACGGCTCCCTTTGATATCTTTTTCTACCAGATCGAGAATGGCCCTCTTGGGCGTGTCGTCCGGACACAGGCGGGAATGATGCCGGGTATCTCATGGATGCACGATACCCTTCTTACCGACCCCGGCGCGGAGGCGCTGCACACAAGTCCTTGGCAACGCTCGGTCCGCCAGATGCTCGACGGTTCGATACCCTTTATGCAGGGGAGCGAATATCGACTGCCACCACCTCGCCAAGCGTCTCGTGAAACCTCGGTATCTCCGCTCGTCCTCTACACCTCACCCTGGGCTGAGGGAACGTTCTCTCGGTACAAATCCGGGAGATACGAATACGCGTCGAGTGGGCATTGGACGAACTGGTTGCCACCTCCGGTAGAGCTGGTAGAGGACGCGCGCTCGCCGGATGAGAGCCGTCCCTTTGAGATCGTCGCTATCGGAACGACCCTGCTTGAGGGGCGAGCGCACAAATTTTTGCCAGCGCTCGCGGACTTCTCCGGTTCCGCTCACCTCACGTGGATGGTCGATGCGGCCAAGCGCGCTCAAGCGTCGCTCCTGATTGAGGAGTTCGGTGTGAGCGACCGGGTGACCTTGCTTGATCAGATAACCCCAGAGGATTGGCGAATGTTGGTGGCGAAAAGTGATCTGGCGCTCCACCTCTCTACAAACTCTCACTATCGGTTGAGTCCATATCTTGAGATCTCCAGAGCTGCTTGTGTGCCTACCGTGGTGATGCGGGTAGGGCGGGAGGAGAGTACCTCCGAGGACGTCGCGTTCGTCATCGTCCCGGGTCTCCATGAGACCGCGCAGCTCGTGGGAATCTTTGAGGCGGTTTCGCGGACGGATAGTCGACGTTTAGGTATCGCGGGACAGGCGCTCGTGAAGCGGGAGAACGATTCAGCGCGTGTCGCGGAGCGATTAGGTGATGTTTTTCGAGTGAGCGCTCCGCTTCTCCGTGACGTGATGCGTGCGTGGAACGGTCTCTATCAACGCGCCGAGGGGGCTCTCCTTGAGGATGTTCGTGGGCTCGTCGATGCTCCGACAGGGGATATGCCCGGAGCCTATGAGACGATCGTTCGGCCGTTTGTTGAGGAGTTGCGCCTGATGATGGCGAATCACGATAACGTTATAAACGTAACCCGCTAGCCGTGGACGGTTTTCGTCCACCGTTACAGGTCCACGTCATCGTCAAAGTTGGTCCTCGGAACACTCGTGCGGGGTGACATATCCAGAAATCTCGCAGGGGAGTGGGGCGAAACCTACTAATGTCTGATTGTAGATCTCGACACGTGAACGTGCTCATGCTCGTAAACGTGCACGTACCCGAACACGTTGGTTCTTTGCTCCGGGTACGTTTGCGTTCACGTTTACGAGCACGTTCACGTGGGCTTTTGCCGTGCTTTCCCGTCTCCCTGTCCTTATTACAAAGCCAAGGAGAAACGCCTCCGGCCCTTTTGGTTGCAAAAGCAACATCCATCAATTAGATTCCTCGCATGATCAACCCACGAATAGCTTCGATGCGGACCTACACTGCGGCGCGGAAAACGCAGCTATTCTCCTTCCTTGATCGACCGGTTGTCGCGGATCTCACGATCGGTGAGCCGCAACACGAACCTGATCCGAAGGTGATTGAGATCTTGAACTCCCATGCCGCCGAATCGGTGGGGCGGTATCCTAAGACCAAGCAAGAGCCATTTCTGACCGAGGCGATCATCGCCGCCAACCTTCACTCTAAGAGTTTGCGAGGGGAGATCGCTGAGACGCAGGTTTTGGCTGGACTTGGGAGTGGAGAGCTTTTGTACTCGTTCGCGACCGCGTGTCTTGATCCCTCGAAGCCGTATGTTTTGATTCCGAATCCCGCCTACCAGGTGTACTCTTCAGCTACTGAGCTCGCGGGTGGAATTCCGTATTTCTTTAATCTGACGAGTGAGAATAACTTCCAGCCGGACCTGGCGCGCATCCCCCGTGAGGTGCTCGAGAAGACGAGTCTCTGCTACATCAACAGTCCGAACAATCCGTGCGCTGTATCCTACTCTGACGAGAGTTTGCGAGAGATCCTTCTCCTCGCTCGAAGGTACAACTTCGCAGTGGCGTCTGACGAGTGCTACAGCGAGATCTACTTTGATCGCAAACCTATCAGTATGCTTGAGGTATGCGCGAATCTTGATGGCGATAACTCGTTTAAGAACGTAGTCGCCTTCGACACGCTCTCAAAACGGAGTAGCCTCCCAGGACTTCGTTCCGGGTCGATGGTTGGTGATAGCGCTCTTGTCTCTAACTACCTCAAGATGCGCCTGAGTGAGCGCAAGGTGCTTCCGAACAACGTACAACGAGCGTCCGCCTACGCGTGGACGAATTACGATGACGTGGCGCGAAGTCGGGAGCTGTACCGTCAAAAATTCGAGATCGTTCGCGAGGCGTTTCAGGCTATCGATCGTCCGATAATGGTCCCTGATGGAACGTTCTACTGCTGGCTCGATATCTCAGATCTCAATCAAAGCGATGAGGAGTTCGCGCTCGATCTCGCGAAGCAAACGGGCATACTCACCTTCCCGGGAAGTTACTTCTCCGTGGTGCATGACGGGATAAATCCGGGAGCGGGCTTTATCCGTATCGCCCTGATCGATACCGTCGAGGCGACAAGAAATACGGTTCATTCTGTAACTCAGTACATTAAAAACTATAGGTGTTAACGATGTCATCAGACGCGGCGCGCGGCCACTTCGCGGAGAATCTTCAACGACTGACAACCCCTTGTCCTGAGATAGGGCTCGTGAAGCTCTACCTCGACGGAAAGCTGATCCGCACTGCGGCGAACATCCCCGGGCAATCAGGTTCGTTGCGAGTATTCTCTCACTTTCAAAAAAACGGGGAACTTACCGCGGAGGGGGTAGCGGGGTGTCTTGAGGTGTTCGCTCCACTTGTTCAAGAGGCGAAGGCATCGCCAGGCGCTCATCCGAATATCGATCTCCTCCTCGGGCTTCGTTCAGATCAGGTACTACGAGTTGAGACGGTGCGGACCTCTCCAGATCTCTTCTCTAAGCTCGCGGACGGTTCGGCGAGTCAAAGTGAAAAGCAAGGCGCGGTTGAACTCCTTGATAAGGGACTCGTTCGGTGCGCCGAGAAGCTGAGCAACTACACGACCGGAGCGCAAGGCGTTGAGCTCACCGGTGAGGGAACATGGGTAACTCAAAGCTACGCGGTAGCGTGTATGAACGCTGGATTCTCTGCCTTCCCAATGGTGAAGATGGGCGATCACTTCTACGACAAGGTGCCCCTCAAGACTGAAGGATGGAGCGCCGGGGACTTCGAGCAGGCTGGGGTTCGTTTTATTCCAGGATGTTTCGCCCGCCGCGGAGCCTACATAGGCGCCGGTACAACGATTATGCCCGGCGGTATCGTTAATATCGGCGCGTACGTCGAGGGCAGTGGAGTAATGGTCGATGGTGGAGCTCGCGTCGCGACCGGTGCTCAGGTGGGCAAGGGAGTCAAGCTCGGTGCCGGTTCCGGTATTGAGGGGATCCTTGAGCCTGCGGGACGCCTCCCATCTATTATCGAGGACAACGTTCGTATCGGAGCGAACTGCGAAGTGTGCGGCATCGTGGAGGAGGGCGCCGTTGTCGCGAGTGGTGTCGTTATGGCGTCAGGCAAGAAGATCTTTGACCTGCGAACGAACGCTGAGGTTGAGCCGCGCTACATGGCGATCGGCGAGAAGTTCTATGAGATACCGGTGATCCCTCGAAACAGGGTGGCAGTGGCTGGTGTGTATACGAAGACAGAGCACCTTGGCATCGATTGTATCGTTCTCTTGGACAAAGATGCCACTGATACGAGCCTGGCTCAGATGCCAAAGAACGCGTCCCTCTATGTGAAGCTATAAAGGCGAGAGTGCTTCATGAAGATCGATGGCGCCGTTCAGCTCACTCGAATGCTCCTTCAGGAGAATACCTCGACCGGATGTATCGATGCTACCTTTCCCAGTAAGCTTACGGGATGGCTTGAGAGCCTCGGGTTCTCGGTTCGATCTGTTCTGAGTGACGGACTAGCTCATCTGTGTGCCACGATCGGACCGCAAGAGGCCGCACTTCGTCTCGCCTTTGTGGGACATTACGACACGGTGCCGGCAGGAGAGGGGTGGAAACACCCTCCCTTCGGTGCCGTGGAGGAAAACGGAGTGCTCTATGGGCGTGGCGCAAGTGACATGAAGAGCGCCGATGCGGCGATGATGTTTGCCGCCGCCACGCTCGCGTCACGTGGCATTCGCTCGACCGTATTTTTACCGGCGGATGAGGAGACGGATTCGCGCGGTATGCCGGCGTTGCTTGATCTCGTCGGCACTGAATTTGATTACTGCGTCTGTGGAGAGCCTACTTCGAAAAAGAGACTAGGTGACTGTGTGAAGGTTGGACGCCGAGGGGTGTTACGAGCGGAGGTTGTGCTCAAGGGAAGAAGTGGTCACGCCGCGTACGCTGATGTTACTCCGAATGTCGTTAACTCCCTTCCCGCTGTCATAACGGAGCTTGCTAAACCGTGGAACGACACCTGCTATGGTGTCGCTACCAGCCTCTCTATCACACACCTTTCAACCGACAGCACCGGGGTGAACGTGATACCAGGCGTGGTTTCGCTGCAATTCGATATGCGTTTTGCCCCCAATCGTTCCGTCGAGGAGATGCAGCGTGAGGTGGCCGTGCGTCTTGATCGAACGGGAGTTCCGTATGAGCTCGAGTGGCGAAAAAGTACCGCGCCCTATGTTACGGGGAACGAGGGGGACCCATCGTCACCTCAAGCTCGGCTTGTAGCTATTACGCAATCGGTCATCCAGGAGGTGCTTGGAGTCGCGCCGATGCTCTCGTGCGATGGTGGTACGAGTGATGCCCGTTTCGTAGCTTGGAACGGGGTCCCCACAATCGAGTTCGGCGTCCCCCACGGCAACATGCATGGGGCGGATGAGTTCGTAGAGGTGGGGAATATCGAGCTTCTAGAGCGCGTGTTCGTGGCGATAGGGGAGAGGTTGGTTACAAGTAAAGGGTAATCGCCGGTATCGGGCTCAGATACATCCAGATCCTTCGATTCGTTTTGTGGATGGGAGGGCGCTCATTCCTGAGCGCCACGTAGCTGCGTGTCTGCATACTCTAGTAGCGATGTCGGATATCTTGGCGACCAGGAATGGTCGCCCTCCCAGTTTGCGATTCGTTTTCTTCTATCGAATGATTTCATGTTTACGTTGTTTCCTACAACGACCGCAAAAACGCGATCAACGCCGCGCGTTCTGCCGCTGCACTCTGCGTGAATCTAGATTGCGCCGCGTTTGCTTCGCCACCGTGCCACAGAACCGCCTCCTCCAAACTGCGTGCTCGGCCATCGTGAAGATAGGTCGCAGGTCTGCCGTTCAGTACCCGTTCGGTGAGACCGATGCCCCAGAGCGGGGTTGTTCTCCATTCGCGCCCAGTGGCGGTAAAATCCGGGCGGTGATCAGCGAGCCCCTCTCCCATATCGTGAAGGAGTAGGTCTGAAAATGGGTGTATGGTTTGGTGAGAGAGCGCGGGATGAGCCCCATCCGCCGTCGTCAACGTAGGAGTGTGGCACGAATGACATCCGAACTGCGAGAAGAGCGCCCGCCCGCGAGCTACCGTTCGATTACCTTGCGTGCGCGCCATGGGGACTCCTAGCGTAGCAGAATAGAAGGTAGTTGCGTTGAGGATGCTCGCGGGTATCTCAGGGCTTCTAGTCTCCGCTTGAAAGAGCGGGTTGGTAACGCCCATATCTGTGGCGTATGCGGCGGCGATCTGTTGGCGCAACGTTGGCGAGGAGGCTTTAAATCCGAAGCGTCCAACGGAGGTCGCTCTTTTTTTCACGTCCCATACGATATTCGGTCGTCCTGAGATACCATCGTTGTCGACATCCGATGGGTCCGCTCGCCGTAGAATCTCACCATCGCCTACCGCGTCTATAAGACCTGATCCGAAGATCGGCGGGGCTCGGCGGAGTGACTTCAGGGCGCTACGCGGAATCGGAACGGACGTTTGAGAGAGTCTGATTAATGGAGAGCGAAGCATGTAGGGAGTTCCATCTCCATAGGCACCAGACCGAGACCGCCAGATAACGCGGACGAGAGCCTCTGGAACGTGTTGAGCAAAGGCGTGATCCCTTACCTGTAGACCAATTCCTGGAATCGCTACAGGCCCGCCCGGTGTGGATGCTCTGCCAGTTCGCAGACTTACTTTGACAACGGTATCGCTTCCAACCTCGCGTCGAGTGATTCGCAACGCGCCTCGTCCATTTCCGCCGTGGCAGCTGACGCACGAGGGCGCGTTAAAGGTTGGTCCAAGACGAATTGCGCCTCGAACTTCAACTCGTCCGAAGTTCCGCAAAAAGCCGGTTTGTCCAACCTCGTGCAGCGCCACGGCGGCGGCATCGCTGATGTTAGGCGCGGTGTGGTTGTAGGCATTCGGAGATGCGTCGCTCACGGAGGTGTCACCACCTTGCATGGTGATGTCCTCATCGAGAGCGAACGAAGTTGGCGTCGTGTGAGCGACGGATAACGACACTAACGCCGAGAGCGCGTACCGTATCGGTTTCATCTCAACCTCTGCGTTAACGAATTTTGTGTATGTTAACTGCGTCCGAGGCGATGCC
>JAIXPR010000278.1 GCA_027486155.1 Pseudomonadota bacterium
ATGAGGCTCGTAAGCTGAAGGTTGGCGGCGAAGTTATCGCGCTCTTCGGATAAGATTTGAGAGAGGTGTATCATGTCACGTATCGGTAAATTACCTGTAGCCATTCCTTCGGGAGTTAAGTGCGCAGTATCAGGTGGTGTAGTTTCAGTTGAAGGTCCGAAGGGTAAGTTGTCCTACACGATCCGACCAGGTGTCGCGGTTGAGGTAGTAGACGGCAAGGCCATCGTAACGATGGTCGGAACTGATTTGCAGGCTAAAGCGGACTACGGTACCGCTCGCGCGACCATCAACAACATGGTGAAGGGTGTAAGCGCTGGGTGGAAGAAGACCCTCGAGCTTAACGGCGTAGGTTTCAACGCTAAGCTTCAAGGCCAGAAGTTGGTTCTCGCCGTTGGGTTCTCGCACGATGTTACGATGGACGTTCCAAGTGCCATCAAGTGCAACGTTCAGAAGAGCTCAATCGAGATGGAGTCAGCTGATCGTGAGATCCTCGGAACGTTCGCGGCTAAGGTTCGTGACGTTCAACCACCAGAGCCGTACCTTGGAAAGGGTATCAAGTACTCTGATGAGAAGGTCCGTCGTAAGGCTGGTAAGACCGGTAAGAAGTAGTCGGTAAGTTGTAGGAGTAGGGGCCGTATGGCAACGCAAGGTAAGAAAGTAGCAGCAACCTCACGAGAGAAGAGGAAGCTTAGAATTCGTAAGAAAGTGGTCGGCACCGTTGATCGACCTCGTTTGAGCATCTTCCGAAGCTCAAAGCATACCTACGCTCAGGTTATCGCTGACGATGGTCACAAGACCTTGGCAAGCGCCTCAACGCTCGATAAGGACGTTCAGGCTGAGATCGCCAAGCTTGGCAAGGGTGAGGGAGTTAAGACTGGTAGCACCAAGTCCATGCTCGCCGCTCGCGCAGTAGGTATCGTGCTCGCTAACCGCTCGAAGGCCGCTAAGGTCGAGAAGGTGGTATTCGACCGAAACGGTTTCCTCTACACGGGACGAGTGAAGGCTCTTGCCGACGCCGCTCGCGAAACTGGTCTTGTATTCTAGAGGTTTGATTTTTAGTTCGGAGACGTATGGCTTTTAAAGATATCCTCGACAAGCGAAGAGTGACCCTTGATCAGTGCGGTGAGCTCACTGATAAGACTGTTTTCATCAACCGTGTATCCAAAGTAGTTAAGGGAGGTCGCCGATTCAGCTTCAGCGCTCTCGTGGTTACTGGCGACGGCCGTGGTCACATCGGATTCGGCTTGGGTAAGTCTGTTGAAGTTCCGGATGCTATCCGTAAGGCTTCTGAGCAGGCTCGCAAGCGCATGATTAAGGTCCCTCTCAAGGGAACAACCATCCCACACGACATCCTCGGAAAGGCTGGACCTTCCTCTGTTGTGATGAAGCCAGGCGCTCCAGGAACTGGAGTTATCGCTGGTGCCGCTGTTCGTGCCGTGATGGACGTATGCGGAATCAAGGATATCCGCACAAAGTGTCTCGGTTCGACGACCGCTCAAAATGTTCTTCAAGCCGTTGTGATGGGACTTCTCTCTCTTGAGGAGCCAGAGGTTGTAGCGGCGGTTCGTGGCGTGAAGCTTGAGGAGATCGGGTACCACCCGTACTAATCGAAACCGCGCTGGTAAAGTAAAGGATGTCGAATATGAGCAAGAAGGTAGTTATCAAGCAAGTTCGTAGTGATGCTGGTTGTGTGCCAACCGTACGACGCACCATCAAGGCTGTCGGCCTTGGTCGCATTGGAAAGTCACGAGAGATCGTGTCCAATGAGGCTGTTATGGGAATGCTTCGTCGCGTTTCGCACCTTATCGAAATCTCTCCGGCGAAAATCACTCCGGTGAAGTAACCCCAGTCAAGTTAGTAACGAAGTAGTGAGGTCCAAGATGGCCATTAAAAATATTACATTAAGTAACCTTAAGCCTAACAAAGGCGCTCGTAAGGCTCGCACCCGCGTAGGTCGTGGAGAGGGCTCGGGTCACGGTAAGACCTCCGGAAAGGGAGGTAAGGGCCAGACCGCACGAAGTGGTGGCGGAGTTCGCG
This sequence comes from Pseudomonadota bacterium, assembly GCA_027486155.1. Taxonomy (GTDB): domain Bacteria; phylum Bdellovibrionota_C; class UBA2361; order UBA2361; family OMII01; genus OMII01. The sequence goes on from JAIXPR010000278.1 coordinate 2,038, forward strand.
CCGGATTCGAGGGAGGTCAGATGCCTCTCTACCGACGACTTCCGAAGGTTGGCTTCACCTCACGCGTGGGCGTTCGAGGTGAGAACAAGTACAACGTAGTTCGCTTGTCCGCTCTTCAGAACGTCGCCGCGGGCGCTACTGTGGACATCGAAGCTATCCGGGCTCTTGGATACGCTAAGAAGTCCTCTTTGAAGGCAGGTGTGAAGGTTCTCGCTGACAGCGGTGATTTCAATAAGAAGCTTCACCTCAAAGTTCACGCTATCTCAGCTGGAGCTCGCGCTCGTGTTGAGGCTGCTGGTGGAACGGTAGAGATACTCGAGGCGTAAGCTTTGAGAGGATCTATCGGTCTTCAGAAAGCGACCCCATAAGGGTCGCTTTTTTTATGCCTTGAGCACCATCGCTGGTCTTGATGTCGCTAACGAGCTCCTCTTGAGGGGCTGCCGTTATGAGTGAGGCTGAGTCTCATGAGTGGGGACGAAAGCCATACGTTCCCGTGGGGTGTGGTTTGTCACGGGGTGCCGTCTTTTGGGGCGAGAAACGCGTTTTCTTTTTCATAATCGTGTGGTCATGTTCGTAAAGATACTATTTCCGGAATGTGGCGCATGGTAGTATTTTACGTCCCGGTTCCGGTAGGTTTATAGTGCCTTCCACATCGAGCACTCTCGTAGGATGCTCGCGGTTCCGACTAATCTAGTTTTTCACGAGGATGTGATGAGCGGTCTTCCCCAGGTGTTTCAAATTCCGGAATTAAAGAAGCGACTCCTGTTTACTATCTCGATGCTCGCTGTGTATCGATTCGGAGTTTTCGTTTCCACCCCCGGGGTGAATGTGGACGCGATTCGCAGAATGTTCGAAGAGAACGCGAATACGCTTTTTGGTCTCATCAACCTCTTCTCCGGAGGAGCGCTTGAGCAGTTCTCGATCTTCACGCTCGGTATCTCTCCCTACATCACCGTTTCAATCATTATCCAACTCCTCTCGCCGAGTATCCCGTATCTTGAGAACGTCAAGAAAGAGGGTGAGGCGGGGCGTCGGGTTATTACCCGTTACACACGTCAGTTCACGATTCTTCTCGCTCTCTTCCAGAGCTTCATGATCGCGCGCGCGCTGGAGTCTCGAGGGTTGGCGACGCCAAGCTTGTCCTTCGAGCTCACGACGATGATCACCCTTACCGCTGGTACTGCTTTTGTTATGTGGCTCGGTGAACAGATTACGGAACGTGGTCTCGGTAACGGAACAAGTATCATCATCTTCGCTGGTATCGCCGCGCGTATGCCGTCGGTATTCGGTTCTACGGTAGAGCTTGCGCGAACGGGAGAGCTGTCACCTTTCGCGGTTATCGCGTTGCTCGCGTTCTCGCTCTTCACGATCTACGCAATTATTTTCGTGGAGCGCTCGCACAGGAAGATTCCGATTCAGTACCCACGACGCATGGTGGGTAAGCGTATGACCCAGGCTCAAACGCAGTACATGCCGCTCAAAGTGAATATGACCGGCGTAATCCCTCCGATATTCGCCTCCGCGATCATGATGCTTCCAGCCACAATCATGACGGTTATTCCGGCCGCGGACCTTCCAGCGCTTCAGGCATTCCTGACGCCAGGAGGGTGGGGATACGAGACCATTCAGGTAGCGCTTATCGTGCTCTTCAGTTTCTTCTACACCGCGGTTGTGTTTAATCCGACCGAGGTCGCTGACAACTTGAAGAAGAACGGCGGCTTTATTCCGCTCGTTCGACCAGGGCAAGAGACGGCGGATTACCTCTACGGTGTGCTAAACCGTCTTACGCTGTGGGGCGCCATCTACATCTCGCTTGTGTGCGTGGTTCCTCAGTTGGTGTACTTGGGAATGGGCGCGTCTCAATTCGCGTACGTCTTCGGCGGTACCGCTGTGTTGATCGTGGTCGGTGTAACGCTTGATACCTCAGCGCAGATAGAGTCGATGCTTGTCGCTCGAAACTACGAGGCGTTCATGTCGCGTTCGAGTAAGGACCAGGGCAGTCTCGGCGCGATCAGCTACAATCGCAGTCGACTTGTTCGTCGATAACCGCACACTCAACTCAGCAAAGGGGATAGCTACTATGCAAATCGTTTTGTTAGGACCTCCAGGCGCGGGTAAGGGAACGCAGGCTGTCAAGATCTGTGAGCGATATACCATCCCGCATATCTCAACCGGAGACATGCTTCGACAGCAGGTCGCATCAGGCTCTCCGCTCGGGAACAAGGTGAAGTCGATCCTCGATTCTGGTGAGTTGGTGACGGACGATATCATCATGCAGGTCGTTGAGGCTCGGCTCTCTCAGCCTGATTGCAAGAGCGGCTTTCTCCTTGATGGTATCCCGCGAACGGTCGCCCAGGCGCAAAGCTTGGCTACCCTCTTGCCGAAGATGGGGGCCGCTCGCCTTAAGGTGCTGCAGATTAATGTTGCCGATGAGGTTCTCCTTGAGCGTATCCAAGGTCGTCAGGGGCAGTCGAGTCGCTCCGATGACACCGCGGAGGTGGCGGCGAAGCGTCTCAAGGTGTACTGGGAGCAGACAGCGCCAGTTGCGAACTATTACGAACAGCACGGAAATCTCGTCAAATTGGACGGGGTAGGGACGGTGGATGAGGTTTTTGAACGCATTACCGCCGCTCTGGCCGCGTAAAGGGGCCCCCTCGTGGGCGTCCAAGTGTCCCCGGGGCCGGTAGGCTCCTGGGGTATTTTCGGGTTTTCTAAAGGGTTTTGTTGGGTTTTCCATTACGTTGCTCGGCATTCGTACAAATGCCCCAACAAAAGCCCCCGAATTGTAAAAAGAGGCCCACTCTTCTGGGGGTGCAGGGCTTGTAATGGACCTGGAAATATGTAAAATTCGGGCCTCTTTATGCAGGACGTCTGCGCGCCATGGGTGCCGTTGAGGCCGGAAATGTGCGGGTGGGTCCATAGTAAGTATCCAATTTTGTTGGAGCTTTTAGCGAGAGG
>JAIXPR010000052.1 GCA_027486155.1 Pseudomonadota bacterium
CGCTCCTCTCACCAACGCGAACCTACGCCCCACTTATCAAACAACTCCTCACCAACTTCCGAGACCACATCCACGCCCTTATACACTGCACCGGTGGTGGACAGGTGAAGATAAAACGGTTCGGTTGTGGTGTGCGATACCACAAAGATAATCTCTTCCCAGTCCCTCCCCTCTCCACACTTATTCAAAAGCATGGATCCGTCCCGTGGAACGAGATGTATTCGGTATTTAACATGGGGCACCGCCTCGAGGCGTGCATGCCAGCCGGAGCGGCGGATGAAGCGATCTCATGCGCGAGGGAATTTGGGATTGCCGCCCAGGTCATAGGGCGAGTAACCTCTAGTGAGGGGGAAAATGAGGTCATTATCTCCTCCCCTCACGGCGTCTTCGCCTATTAGCAAGACTCCGGTTCCTAGGAATAGCATCTCTCGCGAATGAACATGGGCGCAAACGAAGCTCACCTCTACGACAATGTCTCCACTGCCGCAAGTATCGCCGAAGCGTTTTGGCGACGCGCGGCGGTCACTCCCCATGCCCCGCTCTACAAGTGGGCGACAGCCTCAAGCCCCGACGCGACTCGGGTTTGGCATACCGAGAGCTACGCCACCACTACTCGTAAGATAGCTCGACTTGCGCACCATCTCCGTTCCCTCGGCGTCGGAGTTGGCACACCCGTGGCGATTATCTCGCAGACCCGCCCCGAATGGATGATCGCGGATATCGCGATTCAAACCCTCGGTGGGATCACGGTAAGCATCTACCAAAGCCTGCCCGCGCATGAAGCGGGGTACATCCTCTTCGACTCAAAGGCGGAGATCATCTTTGTCGAGAACGAGGAGCAAGCGCAAAAGGTAGTCCATCTTCGCGCCAATCCTTGTCCCATTCCAGAGCATGAGGGTGTCGCCGCGTGTGATGTGCGGCTCTCCATCTCGCGCATCATCTCCTTTGAGCGAGTCGAATCCCTATCGGTGCCGACGGTGCTCTCAATTTGTGAGGATGATACGCTCTCGGCCGAGCCACCCCCTGTTCCTCCGGAGCTCGGTCGTCACCACACGGCGTCCTATGTTTACACATCCGGGACAACCGGACCACCCAAAGGGGTCATTCAGACCCACGGCAACCACCTCACGAATGTGGAGCAAGTTTCCCACGCAGGGGTTTTTCTTCTTAACGGATCGCTTTTCCTCTACTTGCCCCTCGCCCACTCTTTCGCGCGGCTGGCGTACTATGTGGGCTTCCTCACATCCGCGCACCTCGTCCTTCCCGCGATCACCGATCATGCGACTTCGAAGGTAGATCTTGCCTCGATAGCCAAGGATATCCGAGAGGCTGGCGCCTCGGTGTTACCATCCGTTCCGCGGCTCTTTGAAAAGATGGGAGCGGCGCTTCAAACACGGGCGAACGGACCGAGCCTACAACAGAAGATCCTCTCACTCTGCATCCGCAACGCGCAACGCGTATACAACCGTGGGCTTCAGGGACAACAGGTTGGAGTGATCGACCAGGTTCTCTTCAAGGGATTATCGCCGATACGCGCCAAGATAAAGACCCAACTGTTCGGCTCGACCTTCTGTCACGGAATATCAGGAGGGGCGAAACTAGATCCGGGAGTAAACCGATTCTTCGACGCGCTCGGTATCGTTATCTGCGAGGGGTATGGGCTTACGGAGACGTGTGTGGCCACGCATGTAAATCTACCGAACAACCGCAAGATCGGAACAGTTGGTCCAGCTCTGGAGAGGGTAGAGGTGCGTATCGCGCCCGCGGATGGCGAGATCTTGATGCGCGGCCCGAACATAACGCAGGGCTACCTGCACAGACCGCAAGCGACGGCCGAGGCGTGGGACGCAGATGGATGGTTCCATACCGGCGACGTTGGTCAACTCGACGGGGATGGATTTCTCTCCATCACGGACCGAAAGAAGGAGCTCGTGGTAACCGCCGGAGGAAAGAAGATCGCGCCGATTAGCGTCGAGGGCTTGTTCAAACGACACCCCTTCATCTCGCAAGCCCTCTACTATGGAGATGGAAAGCCCCACTGCGTGATGATCTTCACGCTGAACGAGGTAGAACTTCGAACGATGCTTAAACAACAAGGTTTCGATATACCAACCGACGCTAAACTCGCCACCCTCCCCGCGGTAACAGCGCTCGTAGATGAAGCGGTGAAAGACGCGAACTCAACCCTCGCCAGCTACGAGACGATCAAGAGCTTCGCTATTTTGGGGGAGGATTTCACGATAGAAAACGGACTCCTTACCCCAACGATGAAGATGAAGCGGAAGGCGATCGTCGCGCGGTATAAGGATACGTTGGAGTCGTTGTATCATTAACCCGGAGGGCCCTCGGGAATGTTCAAACCTATCAAATTGCGTGGCGGTCAGGAATGACCGCCCTCCCGATCACCACCCCAACATTGGGAGGGCGACCATTCCTGGTCGCCATAATGTCGCGCATCGATCATCACATCACGCGGACATCCCCTGCTCGGGAATCCTACCAATACTTCTCAACGTGCAGATTGCCCGGGGTCTTCTTAGAATGAACCACGTACCCAAGCTTCGTCGTGAGATCTCGCTCAAGATCATCGATCATCGCGGGATTACCACAGAGGAACACGTGGTCGGTCTCTGGTGTGAGTTGTATCGAGCCATCCTCGAAGAGCGCCTGAACGCGCCCCTTGCGCCCGGTGAATGATCCATCCGCTCGGCTCGCGATGGGGAGATAGGTAAATCCGGGATTCGCTGAGGAGAACGAGGAGAGCTCATCCGCATAGGCGAAATCTTGTGGATAGCGAACGCCATGAACAACTGTAATCTTTCTTCTCGGTTTCCAGACATTCGGCGTGCGAACCATCGACATGAACGGGGCGAGTCCCGTACCCGTCGATACCAAGACGAGATTGTGGTCATCTGGAACGCCCTCGAGGGTAAACGTCCCGGTAACCTTTGGTTGGGAGAAGACCCTATCCCCGGGCTTAACCACCGCGAGCCGGGAGGTAAGTGACCCATCCGGAACGATTGCGATGTAAAATTCAAAGAAATCGGCGGTGGCCGGAGATGAGCCGATCGAGTACGCGCGCTTAATGAGCTTATCCGCGGCTGGAGCCTCAGCCTCAACGGGAGCTCCAGGGTAACGAGGAGCTGAGCCCG
>JAIXPR010000355.1 GCA_027486155.1 Pseudomonadota bacterium
ACCTTGTTGAGCCCGAAAGCGCTCTCCACATTATCGATAACGCCCTCAAGTTCGTTGACGAAATCGTAACCGCTTGCCCACATGTGTTGTGTATCGAGCCCGAAGCCAACGTTCTCTTTGCGCTCTAGTTGACCATAGATCATGGAGAGCTCCTCGACTTTATCGCCGATCACAGCCCCCGCTCCCGCGGAGACCTCAAGAATGAGTCGCGCTCCATCAGGAGCCTTCTCCATGATGTAGTTGAGGCCAGAGACGACACGGTCATACCCCACAGCCTCATCCTCTTGATCCTTCATGCTTCCCACATGGAAAATAACGCCACTTCCTCCAATCCGAGCGTTGAAGTCGAGATCATTGATGAGTGATGCTCGCGCGTTGTGGAACTTCTGATTGTCTGGGGTCGCCATGTTAATCAAGTAGATGGCGTGAAAGAAGACCTTCTCGAGGCAGGTGCCCTCCTTCGCCTCAAGAAAAGCGTCTTCGATTCCGGCGGGGAACGGGGTGACATTCCACCGTTGGGGAGGCGATGGATGCACCTGGATGGTGTTGATGCCAAGCTCTACCGCCGCCGCTGCCGCGTTCTTTAAGCCACCAGCCGCTGAAACATGTGCACCGAAATACCTTTTCATTGAACTCCTCACCCATTTCCCGTTGAACGAACAGAAATCGAAGGGGATACTTACCTAAACGATAATCTAATGTCGAGGTGAGATTCCATGATACGGACGATTCCATTTGTTTTGGCAGGTGCCGTGATCGGTGGGGTGTTAACGTGGAGTGTGTCCGGGAGTTCTGGTCACTCAACGCCTCCACCAGGCCCCCCTCTGAGCCCTCTGGCGTGTGATGCTCAGGAGATTACGAGGCTCAAGCTCCGAGTCGCTCAACTGGAGGATGAGAAGAAGTCCGCTGTGTCCCACAGTGCTACTCCGCTCCAAGGGATAGCAGCCGCAGAATCTCATGAAGTAGGGGAAGCGGGAGCGGCCATATCATCGAAAGACACGGTGGCATGGCGTGTCTCTGCGATAGAAAAATTTGTCCCGCTGAACCCAGAGCAAAAAGAGCGTCTGCGCGAGAAGTACGAACGGGAATCAACTGCTTCGGCGAACGGCGAGGAGGTAGAGTCTGAGTCTCTTGAGGATATCATTGGCAGTGAGAACGCGTCGTACTATCGAGAGCAGGTGCAGGCTGCTTTTAAGCGCGTGCAAAACGAGGAGATTGAGCGGGAATCGGTATGGCTGACGCGGAAGCTGGGACTGAGCCCCGAACAGGAGTCCTCGGTTCGCCAAATATTTGAGCGGGTCGAGTCGGAGGTTAGCCAATCGACGGCTTCAGGACATTCGAGCGGAACTCCACAGGACAGAGTGCGGGCCCTTATCGCGGAGAATCAACGTCGCTCGGAACTGAGAACTAATGAGCTCTCCAACATCCTCTCTCCAGAGCAGCGCCGTGCCTACGCTGAACTTGAGGCCGAATCATCCGCGTCTGATGTCGAGGTGTTTCATGATCCGGGGGCGTCGGCGGCGACGCCCACCGCGAGCGCCGAATCGCGATAGGGAGGTGTCGCGGATGGTTTGCCGGTCGTGATGAATCCGGAGGGCCCGTCAGGAGACGGGCCCTCCGGATAGGGATAAGACAAGGCGGCTCCTGATCGCCGCAATGTCCCGCGTCGCGTATGCTGCCCGCCGTTTGAGCGGCCTACAACGAGGCCGCCCGATGCCCCACTGTCCGGGTTTTCGGGAGCGTCATTACAAATCGTGTGTTCGGTGACGTTGAGTCAAGCGCGAGCGATCCACCGTGGTCGGTCATGATATTGCTTGAAATGCTGAGACCGAGCCCGGTGCCTTTACCGGGAGGCTTAGTCGTAAAGAATGGGTCCATGATCCTTCGGGCGACATCTTTGGGGATTGCTGGGCCCGAGTCGGTGACTGAGATCTCAAACAGGGATCCCTTATCGAGAATTTCTAGTTTAATCCACCGGACATTTTGCTCACGCACCGCGTCAAACGCGTTGTTAAGGAGATTCAACAGGACCTGAGATATCTGGCTTGAGCGACATTCAGCCTCCCATCCGTCAGGAATCTCGCTCACCATGACGTCAATATCTTTGCTGAGAAGTCGAGAGTGGCAAAGGTCGAGAGTTTCGTTGACTACTCTTGTAAGCGGCGCCCTCTTGTAATCGTCTTGGCTAGAGTCCCGTGAGAAATCCTTAAGCTCCGAAACGATAGTTGCCATTCGCTTAACGCAGGTTTCGACCTTTTTGAGGTGAGGCTGTACTGCCTCCGCGGACAATCGACCGGCGCTGGCGAGGCGTTCAAGAAGATGGCTGGTGAGTGTAAGGGTGTGCAGGGGGTTGTTGATCTCGTGGGCGACACCGGCCGCTATCTCGCCCAGTGTCGCCATCTTTGAAGCGTTCGCGAGTCTGGCGAGATGCCGGCGGGTCTCAACTTGCGCTCGGTGGCGGGCAACCACGGCACTGAGTTGCGCCGATAACAATTCGAAGAATCGTATGAGTGGCTCGGAGTCATAGCTTGGGCTCGCTTTGAAAAATTCGAGGACCGCTACGATCTTTTCATCAACAAAGACTGGCACGCCAGCCCCCACAACGGGTCTCACAGACATAAGGGTGTCACGGGGAGGAAAATGTGGGTCCTGTGTCACGTCCGGTATCCATACCACCGATCTCCTTTGCAGCACTTGCCCTGGTAATCCCTCTCCCTCTGCGAAGATCCTCTTTACGGTATCCTCATAGAATGCGGAGAAATGCTGGCATTCTGTCATATGCCAGAGACCACTCGAGAAGAGCACAGACGGGAGATCCTCTGAGACACGTAAAGCGTGTCCAAGGTCCCATGCAAATGCCCTGCAAACCGTCTCCAGCGTGAGGCGATAAACCGCCTCTTCGTTGTCACTTTCGTGCGTGCTGTTGGCAATGTTAAGAAGGACTTTACTTGTTCGGGTCTTCCACTCGAGGGATATCTTTGCTTCCCTCAATCGTCTCTGATTCTGATTCTGTCCCTGCATGAAGAGCAGGAAGTCGAAGATGGGATCTCCCACTCGGAAATCCGCTATGGAGAGGTCAAGGACGGAGATATCGCTTGGTTGAGTGATTGATAGTTCAAGGGCGAAGATGACGAGGTTAGAATTATGGAAAAAGGGCGAGGCCTGGCCACGCAGCTTGACGAGCGGGTTGAGGGGAGAGGTAAAGACTAGCAGTTCGCCGAATAACGGTGTTGGTGATGGGTTGCTTTTGGTGCCGAAGGGCTGCGTGAGGGTGAGGTATTCCGAGAAATGCGCGTCTGGCGACATCCCTGGCAGGATCTTTGTAAGTGACCGTCCTACGAACATAACGATCCCCCGCTCGTCGGTGATGAACGAAAAGGGGTGTAACGTATCAAAGGTATGTCGTTCCGCGGCCGAGATCATGTGGGGAGAAACCGCAAAAGAAACGCGACATGGTCAGAGCGATCACCCTTGGGGGTGTGCTAGATCGACACCCT
>JAIXPR010000380.1 GCA_027486155.1 Pseudomonadota bacterium
TCCCCGTGCTTCCGGCCGCCGCGGGTGAAGACTGCGAGGTCCACGTGTTTGAGGAGAGATCGGAAGTGATCCGTTGATAGATTCGGGGCCCGACACCAGCTGTTGAGCTACGCTCGAAAGAATCGATAGAGAGCTTTGAGCTCGCGGATTGAGTGAGGGAGACCGTGGCCAGCGCGGAGGTCGGCACACTCGCCTGTGTTGTAACTCCGTTACCATCGCGTAGTGTAAAGTTTTGTCCACTTACCCCCCAAAAGGTGAGCTGCACGGTCGCTGGACTGGTGAAGTTGGCGTAACAAGCGCTTAAGAGGGTAGTAGGGGCGTAGCTCGTGAACTCCGGTGGTGCCGACGCGCATTTCGGCGTCGAACTATCACCGGGATCCGGCCCGAACACGGAAAATTCCCTTGTTCCCGGGGAGCCATTAGCGTCGGAAAATATTTCCAGCACCGTCTTCCGTGAGGGATCGATGGTTGCTGAGGTAAACAATTTGGTGGCTATGACACCAACTCCCGGAGAGCTCGAACTTGTCAGGGTAATCGTATTCGATTCAACCCACTGAGTTCCCGATACCGAAGCCCTCCAGTGAAAGGTTCTTCCCGATAACCCACGTACGCGCCAAATCAAGAAGTTTCCGTTGATACAATCAAACGAAGCCGAGGCGTTTACTGAAGCAATCGAGATCTTTCCTTGGTCCTTTGATGTGCCCTTCGAGCCCGTCGTCGGTGAGCCGCTGGTGCTTCCTGAGCGCCGAGCATCCCTGCTCTTGTAGGTTGTTGCGGTGATCGTCTCTGCTACGACCCCCCTCTGCGCGTTGTCCACAACCTGATCGAGGGATGGAAGAGCCAGAGATGCTCCTGATAGTTGTATGAGATACCCGCGGACCTTGGTGCCGGAGGGGGTTATCACGGTTGCGACTACAAACGCTTGCGGCTCGGTCGTTTGGTCATTCCTTCGTACGCGGAGAGCATCCTCTTTCTGCGTAATTTTGAGCGGGATAGCGATAGATCCACTGCCGATGCTGGTGGCTCCCCCTTTGAGAAATGGCCCGAAGTTAAAGAGCAATTCGGGTGCCCCCGATGGGAGAGAGCCCTGTGCATTCCGAAAGCCAACGAGCTTGCCGGTTGAGGAGATGCCGAAGAGTTTATACGTTCGGTGGAATACGGGAGGGAGCTTGCGAACAGGGTCCGCCTCTTCAGAGATCTTAAAAATCGAAAGCTTCTCCCGCTCGATATCTAAGGTTCCACCGAAGATCGTTCGATCACGAAAGTAATCAAGGATCGACTTTGCCCGAGAGAGATTTACTCGCCCTGATGCGTCGTAGACCTCATACGCTTTAAGTGTCTCTCCCTCGTTGAGTCTGATCTTCCAAGAACCCTCTGGATTGAACGATAGCTCCTCAAGAGAGGTTACCTTGCGTACGTCAATCGGAAGTTGGGGACGCTGCCGCAGATTGGGCAAGGCAATAAGTCCAACCACGACGGCGATGATGACCAGCGCCGCGATCGGCTTCAAGCTCCGCAGTTGTTTCAAGTGCCCCATGCCTTCCCCGCATTCTCGAATCGGTCGGGGGCTGGTGTCGACTATAGAAAGAGTCGCCAATCCCCCAACTAAGACATTCTGTCGACATTCTCAGGGAATTCATGAGCTTTCGGCGCTATAATTCGCGCAGGGGGTAAATCTGAAATGGGCCTCTGATTATGTAGTTAGGGTGGCTAAGGTTCTGAGATAGGCATGGGCCGGAGCAAGTTTACATGAGTACCACATGGATGTGGCGGGGCGCGGTTGGCTGGGCAATCCTTGACCAGAGATCACCACCTGGGGAAGCTATAGTGCGCCGCCCCTCATATGCTACCGCTACGCTTGTCCCTGCCGAAACGTTTTTTGCCGATTGGTATGCTCGCTTTCGAGGGCTTTTTCGCAAGAAGCGACTGGTTATAGCCCCTCAATTCGGTACACTACGGTAGGCATAGGATGCAGGATCAATTGACTAATGGCGAGGCTCTCTTCAGCACCTGGTTCTAGGGATCGAGGTTTCATTACCAGCCTCATAACTTGGCTTTTACTGGTCATTGTCTTTCTCGCGACCCTTGTCCTCAATGGTTTTCCAATAATTGATCACGACAGCCAGCGCTACCTTCCAACGTTGATCGGTGCAACGCCATTCTCACTATCGCCCCAGAGGGCGGCGCTCATTCCATTGTTGCTGAACGAGCTGCCATTCCGCCTTTTTGGCGTCATGGGGATCCCTATCTTCGCGAGCCTTGTGATGGCGTGGGCTCTCACCCTCCTCCTTCAAGAGCTCGCGCGGGTCTTTGTCGACCAGCCGCATCGCCGCCGCTTTTTTTGTCTCTATGGGGTCATGGTCGTTGCTCTGCTGTCATTTCTTCCGGTTCTCGCAATTTCGGTTCTCAGCGAGCCATGGAGTGTTGTCGCGTTCTCTTTGGTGTTTGTCGTTCTCCTCTCTCGTAAGATATCGGTGAGTGTGGCTTTGGCGTTGTTTCTCGCTGGAGCGAGTCACTCGACAAACCTGATCATTCTTAGTGTCGCGGTGCTGGTCTCACTAGTTCTCAGCGGGCTCGCTCGAGAGCATCTGAAGGTGTCCTTTATCGTCCTTGCTCTCCTTGTGGGGGGCGGTGCTCTTGATCGAGGGTTATTTTTATACACCCAGGGGGAGTCCCCACCGGTTCGGTACTCCTTCGTTGGCGCGGCGATTCTTAATTTCTACCCAAAGGTCTATGAAGATTTCTGTGGCCATGTGCCGAACTCCTTACTGTGTCGACAAGACCTGAAGGAGTTCGTCACCCGCAATCAGCGACCTGAGGATTATTCAAAGTCTCGGTTCTTGTGGAGCCCCACCAAGATCTGTCGGGATCTGCCTGGTGCGGACGGCCTCTCCCACGATGCCATGATTAGCTTGGATGACTATGAGCGGGAATCCGCCGCGATGGTGGGGTTTATCGCGCGGCATCCCATAAGATACGGGTCTTATATCCTCGGCATCGTGGCGAGAAAGATCACGGCGCTTTTCTCGCAGAGTGATTTCTACGCGCATCCCTATAACCTCTCTATCGATTCAGTGCGTGAACCGTGGGCGTCATCTCTCGTAGTCAGGTCTATCAACAAAAGCCCCGTCATTCTGGCCGTGTGCACGTTGAGTAGGATCGTGGTGATTGGATCGCTCGTCGTTATGATCGGCGCTGTATTCGTTCGTGGAAGATGGAGTGCGCTCTCTCAACCTCAGCGAACGGCGCTCGTGCTTGCGATAGTGATATACGCCGCTAACCTTTTCGTATACGGCTCTATTGAAGCCACGCTTAGTCGTTACCATTATCGAGCTTACTTTTTTATTCCGCTTATCGCGTATGCGCTCGCGTGGCGGATGTGGTCAAAAAGAAACTGAAAGCGCGCTGAGACCCCCTCTCTACCGCGGCTAGTTCTGAGGAGCTCTTGTTGCCTCTCCGGATGTAGATTTACCTCGTCGTGTCGCTGTTTCGCGAGGTCGAGGCTCCTACCACATGCTACACGAGGCTGAGCAGGATAACGGAGAGAATAAAGAA
>JAIXPR010000406.1 GCA_027486155.1 Pseudomonadota bacterium
AGGTTCCTGAATCGCTACCATCAGCGGAATTCCGCAAAGAGGTCGCGAATCTCGTGGCGAAGGCCCGTTCCCTGGAGCGAGACACACACAATCTTGAGACGGCGATTAAACTTATCGACGCCTTAAAGAAAGATATTCCGGAGTAGCGACACACCATGAATGATCGTATCTCCATTTTCTCCATCCTCGCTCGATACATCGCCGGTCTACTCGCCGTCGCCACGCCAGCACTCGACAGTCATGCCCAAGCGTTACCGATCACCGAGCCTTTGACGGTCAACGTTCGGGTGGAGGCGAAACCTGAGCCGAAGAAAGCGATCGGACTGGTACTCTCGACCGGACGAACGATGGAGATACCAGACACAACCATAAAGAAGATCGGAGAGAAGCTCTATCTCATCACCTTCGTCGTGGATCGTAACATCGTCCGAAAAGACACGGTCGCGACAGCGATGGCCTTTGATGAGAACGGCACCGTCTCCTTCGCGAACGTGAGTCCCGAGCTCCTCTCAGAGAGCAAAACGCTCATTTCTCGAATTCCTGAGTGCCCACCGGAGGATCCATCCTCTATCGTGAAGTTGGACCAACAGGGCCCCCTTCAGCAGCTCGTTGATGTTCGCTCCGAGCGGGCGGAGATAGCTCGATTGAAGATATCCCGCATGCTTGATGCGCAGTTCTTGGCGAAGCTTCAACGATTCGAGGACGCGTTCGGTTTGCAAAATTCAGAGGACCTCTCGGCGGATCTCCCGCCCGAAGTGCTTGTTGATAGACTTTCCCGGATTACTCACGCGGTTAAAAAATACCGCATGTTTAAGAAGGTTCCGACACCGCAGCCCACCAAGTAAATGGAGTTGTCGTTGGAGAGCCTGTGACTCAATCGACTCCCACCGATAGTCCAAAGATGCCGCCGCTTGACCTCAAGCGATTGCATGCCACGTTGCGTACCCACTATTGGAGCTTCATTATGCGCGCGGCGGAGGATGGCCCGCGCGCGTTAGTGGATCTTTTGATTGAGCGTCTACCTCACATCGCTCCCTCCTCGTGGCCGGAGCGCTTCGAGTTCGGTGGGGTCTACGTTAACGGAGTGGAAGCGGTGGGTGACATGCCCCTTCCATTGCCGGTGAAAGTTGAGTACTACGAGCCTAAATTCCCTATCTCCGAGGCGCACACGCAGTTCTCGACCTTTCATCGGGATTACATCCTCTTTCACGATGACGCCATCGCGGTCGTATACAAACCGCCCCATCTCTCAAGCATGCCCGCGAAGGAGCAGCGACACTTTAGCCTGAAGGCGGCTCTTGAACGGGAACTCGGAAGAACCATTCACATGCCATCGCGACTTGACGTGTCGGCGCAGGGACTTGTGGTGGTAAGCACATCCCCAGCCGCGCACTCCGGACTTCAACGGGCCTTTGAGACCCGATCGGTCCATAAAACCTATGCGTTCGCCTCACACACTCGAAGCGCCTGGGATGAGAGGTCGGTTACCTTTCCCATCCAAGTATCCCCCGACCATCCTGTTCTCCGAATCGCCACCACTGGCGAGGGGCAAAAAGCTCATACAGTGCTACGATTTTCCCATGAAACGCTCATAGAGGGAGCCACCCGTTTTGTGTATATCGCCCATCCGATCACCGGGAGGACGCACCAGATACGGGTCCACGCGGCCGCGAGTGAGCTTCCCCTTGTGGGTGATAATTTCTACGGCGGGGCTCTGGCTCCCTACCTCCACTTGGTAAGCCGAGCGCTTGCCCTTCCACACCCACTATCAGGGGCTTCGCTCGAATTCGAGCTTCCACACCGACTCGCCCCCGCGTGGACGCTCCCTGGTTAAATCCCCCATAGAGCGCTGGTCCTTTTTGCTCTATCGTATGCGCATGGTAACACCAGCTGAGATCACCCTCGTCGCTCTTGGCGGCGCTTGTGGCGCCACCCTACGATTTCTTGTCGGACGTGTGAGCGACATCTTCCTTGCCTCAGCTAGATTCCCCTTCGCGACGCTATCCATCAATATTATCGGGTGTTTCGTTATCGGTATCGTTGCGGAGATATCAGCTCGTGGCGATCTCTCATCTGGTGCGCGACTTCTTATCGTGACCGGAATTCTCGGTGGGTTCACCACATTCTCAGCCTTCGGATTGGAGACGATAACACTTCTTCGATCGGGACATGTCGGACTTGCCCTGAGCTACATCGCGACCAGCGTGATCGGTGGATGCGCCGCGACGTACCTCGGCATCAATCTCATCACTCCGCGATCGTGATACTATCAAACTCGCGGCGTGCGCGAGCGTTAGAGTCTGCGATCAAGGGGTGAAATCGCGCGGCAGACACCCAGGTGATCATCATCATAGCTCAAACGACGCCCATCGTTATCGAGAAAGTTCTTGTTTAGTTTCTGACGGTTATTCATTATGGTGAGCGCCGTCAGAACGACGGTGATATACCAACAACGACCTGTTGACACCGATCTATCTGGTTCACTTCAAGGAGAGCATGTATGACCACTAAGGTGTTGGTAGTAGAGGATGAAGGCGTTGTAGCGTTGGATATTACCCAGGAACTTGAATCCGCTGGGTACTCTGTGGTTGGACATGTCATCAGCGGGGAGGCCGCTGTCGCGAAAGCGGGAGAGCTGCGCCCCGACGTCATCCTCATGGATATCCACCTTCAGGGAGAGATGGATGGCATCGCGGCCGCCGAGCAGATCTCAAGTCGATTCAACATACCAATCATCTTTGTCACAGCTCACGCGGACGAAGCTACCCTTCAACGGGCGAAATTGACCCGTCCGTATGGCTACGTGATCAAACCGTTTGAGCCGAATGAACTCAGAGCCAACATCGAGATCGCGCTCCATCGCTACAAGGCGATGCCTCATGTTGAGGAGGAGCCCGAAGCGCTCGTTCTTCACGGCCAGGAGGGAGTAACCCTTCCCAGCGGCGTGGATGAATTCAAGTATGAAGCGATCAAATCGGTCTCTGTGTTCGAGGGAATGCCACAGAAGGACCTTCAAGATCTTACCAATTGCGCCGTCATTCAAGATATCGCGGCGGGAGAGTTCATCTCGATGGATGGAGAGCGCCCTAACTTTGGGTTCATGGTTCTTTCAGGTCGTTTGGCCGTTATTAAATCAACCACCCAAGGCAAGGAACTCACCATTGATCTTCTAATTCCGTGAGACTGCACGGGAATTCTTCGCGCGCTGGATCCTCTTGAGACCGATACCTCTATTCGTGGACAGGTTGACGCGCGAGTGCTCGCTATTCCAACAGCTAGTCTTCGGGCGGTTCTTGAGAAGAACCCCGTCGTGTACCGCCGGGTTGCTGTCGAGCTCATGCATCGCAACCGACGCTCGAACGACCTCGCGCTCGGGTTGGCGCACTCACGAGTTGAAAGCCGCATCGTGGCGGCGCTCCTCGCTCTTGCGCCGCGATTTGGGCGTCCAACAAGCTCTGTTGATCAAACTCGGATCTTTCTCACACGAAAAGAGTTAGCGGACTTGACCGGAACGACGCCTGAGACCGCCATTCGTGTGACGAAGAATCTTGAACGAGAGGGTCTTCTCGATCTTACGAAGCCCGGTGTGATCAAGATCCTCTCGCTGGATCAACTCAAAAACGTGGCGGAGTAAACGATTACCCTATGACGCACCTCACGAGGAGCGCACGCGCTCCTCGTGCTTCACTCAAACCCCTGCTACGATCGTAGCTATATCCTAAAACTATGCGGGGTTCATTATGGTACAAGAAAATTACGTCGAGCACGTCCTCTCCTCTCTCTCCTCCCGAACGCGCGAAGATCTCCAGGAACACCTCCATCATTTGGACACGATCTTAGAAAGGATTGAAAAGCTGCCGTCCCCGGAAAAGGAATCGTTGTTGGTAGAGCTCATCCTCAAAGGTCGAGAGAAACCGACACAACTCGATATAGGTCAGTCAGCCGCGTAGCAGGGTGGTGAAAAATGGTTCCGTCGCGAGCATTTTGAGAGTTTAGACGAAACGAGGCGGAGATGGCGAAAAAACCGCAGACGTATCCTCTGAGATACGTTGAGGATTTTTTTGACGTCTCCAA
>JAIXPR010000134.1 GCA_027486155.1 Pseudomonadota bacterium
CTGAGTATTTCCAGCAGCGTGACGAGAAGGCCGTCGATATGCTTACCTTCGTTGAAGGTAAGATGAATGAGGCTGAGGACCTTAAACGCGCTGGGAAGCCTGAGGAGGCACGTGAAGCGCTTGAGCAGGTTCGTCGTACTCCAGGTCTCACCGAGGCTCAGCGAGAGCGGTTCGACTGCATCGAAGCTGAGTTCCACGTTATGGATGGAGAGCTTGAGGTGGCGGCGGAGATGTATGCCCGAGTGTTGCGGGGGAACCCACGAAACGTGCGAGCCCTTTGCGGTAAGGGCGCTCTCGCGGCTGAGCGACAGGATTGGATGGTCGCTCAGGAGTACTTCGATACAGCGGTCGCTATCGACCCGAAGTACGATGTCGGTCTCGCGGGACTTGGTCTCTGCGCGATGGTCAACAAGAGTGAGGATAAGGCGTTCGAACTCTTTCAACAGGCTGTCGCCTCCAACCCTGAAAACAAGAGAGCGCTCCTTGGTGTTCTCCAGTTAGGGTACCCCATGAAGCGATATTCGGAGATTGAAAAAGCCATCAACTCCTACCTTGAGCTTCATCCCGCGAACATCGAGATGCTCTATTCGTTCGCTGGTATACTTTTCGCCCAAGGTAAGGTTGAACAGGCGAAGTCTGAGGTTGAGAAGATCCTCATCTTCGAACCGCAGCACAGTCGAGCTCTTGAGCTTCGCGACATTATTCGCGGAGAGAAGCCCGCTATGATGACTGTGCGTCAATAGTAGCGCGACGCTTGTACTTCTTCGTGAGAGTCTTAGGCTCTCATGCCAGAGCGCGTCTACATTGTGTTGACCATACTGTCTCTGCTTGGTCACTCCGCGCTTGGACGTGAACGTGTCCCCATGTAGTGGTTCCATAATCCCCTCCGTATCCCCCTCCCTCAAGAGCATGGGAGATTCGCGGCGCATAACAAGCCGAGGGGTTTCACGACTTTGGCATCACACCTTAAGCATCCTCAACTGCCGGGTTATAACCGGTAGAACCGCCACCTGAAACGGGCGTTTCTGTCGCAAGAGCTCCTCGACATCCATCATAGTTGATCGTATCGCCTCATACCCGGTAGCCCTTGAGAGGGCTTCCTGGATCTCCTCAGGTCGCGACATTCCCTTAGTGACTATCTGTCCAGTAATAAGGGAAACGCTACGTCGTATCTCTTGGTAGGAGCCCGCGACCAACTCTTGTTCCCACTTGCTCGAGGTCTCGACGAGGTTCTCAAATTTGAAGAGCTCATTCACTCGGAGCTCCTCAAGTATCTGAGAGTAGGCGCTCGCGACCAGCTTCACGTCGGATGAGAATTGACGAGCTGACCACAACATCTCCAAGAGTGGAAGGATGCGCCTGTAGAGGGCTAAGAGGTTAGCCGCGGCTATCGGTGCCTCAAGCGATCGATATTCGGACACCCGTCGCTCAAATCGGGAAAATTCCTTCCCCGTGAACACGAGCGCGCTATGGGTGGAGAGGGTTTCAAATTGCTCCGCGTAAAGGTTCACCATCTCTTCGAGAGAGTGGGTCGATCCGTGCGTGGCGAGAAGCCAGTTCGCCGCCTCTCGGATGGCGATACCCATATCGAGCCATAGCCTTGTAAAGTGTGGACACTGGGCGGGGGTATCGAGCGCTCTAAGGTGAGCTCTGAGGGTCTCGCCACCTAGGATGGTGTCCGCGGCCAAAATACATTTCATCGCGGTGGGTACCGTTGTTCCGTTCATCGAGACAACGGCGTGGATGAACGAGATCCCAACGACGGGCACGACCGCGCTGATAAGCTCGCTTGCGATGATATCGGCGCGCAGGGGGTGCGATGTAACCTCAGCACTGAAGCTCTCCCTTACCTTCGATGGGAAGTAGGAGAGAACAAAGCGTTCAAGACTCTGGTCTTTGAGAAGATTTGAGGATCGTATCTCCTCTTTAATCCACATCTTCACGGCGGCGCTACAGACCGCCAGCTCCGGTCGGGTCAAACCACTCTTTGATAAGGCGCGTTCATCAAGCTCGGCTTCATCAGGTAGAGCGTCTCGATTTCGATCAAGGAAGCCTCGACGGTGCATGTCTCTTATAAGATAACGGTACTCTTCCATCGTTGTCGTGGAACGGAGATGAGAGACTGTGAGTGTTAACGCCTGGTCGCGATTGTGTTGGAGGACCGATTCCACGACATCTGAAGCGATCTCCTTGAGCAGCTGGTTACGATGCTCTAAGTTCAGGGAACCTCTCGACATCATGGGCGAAAGCAGGAGCTTGAGGTTTACCTCATGGTCTGAAAGATCCACACCACCTGAGTTGTCGATTGCGTCGGTGTTAATGCGGCCTCCCTTAAGGGCGTATTCGATGCGAGCTCTCTGCGTAAAGCCCAGATTCCCACCTTCGCCGACCACTCGAGCCCGAAGTTCGTCGGCGTTAATTCTGACACCGTCATTCGTACCATCGTTCACATCGACGTGAGACTCGCCACGGGACTTCACATAGGTGCCGATACCGCCATTCCACAGGAGGTCAACCTGAGCTTGGAGTACGAGTGACACGAGGCGCTCTCCGTCCACGACGTTCGGAACGTCTCCTGGAATGGAGAGCGCTTCCCGAATGTGGTCATTCAGCATTATCTCTTTGTCGAAGCGATTAAAGACGCCGCCACCCTCGGAGATAATCGAGGGTGAAAAATCGGACCATTGAGAGCGGGGGGTAGTAAAGAGCCTCATCCGCTCATCCAGCGCTTGAGCGAGGTTCGGTTTAGGGTCGATGAAGATGTGCTTGTGGTTAAAGGCGGCCACCAACGCCATATTTGGATTCAAAAGGAGAGCGTTGCCGAACACATCCCCGGACATATCTCCGATTCCGATCACTGAGAATGGCTCGGTTTCATAATTGATTCCGAGGTCACGGAAGTGCCGGAGGACGCATTCCCATCCTCCCTTCGCGGTAATTCCGTACTTCTTGTGATCATATCCCGCTGAACCACCTGACGCGAAGGCGTCACCGAGCCAGAAGTTGAAGTCTTTCTGCGCTATAGAATTAGCGATATCGCTGAAGGTCGCCGTTCCCTTGTCGGCCGCGACAACGAAGTAGGGATCCGGGTCATCATGAATCACGAGCGCCGCGGGATGGATTACTGTCTCATCGCTCTTTGAGTCGGCTAAACTTAGCAACGCGGTTATGTATTCGCGGTAAGCCTGCTCAACCACCTTCCCCACCGCCTCTCCTTGTCGAGGAAGGTTCCTCACGATGAAGCCACCTTTAGCGCCACTTGGGACGATAATGACGTTCTTGACCTTTTGGGTCTTCATCAGGCCGAGCACCTCTGACCGATAGTCATCGACCCTCTCACTCCATCGAATGCCACCGCGGGCGACCCTCGCGCTCCGAAGATGCGTTCCCTCGATTCGTGGTGAGAAAACGAATATCTCAAACAACGGCCGCGGGTGCGGCATGAACTCAATCTCCTGAGAGCGGAGTTTAATCGATAGGGTGTCAGTGTTTGTATAGAAGTTTGTTCTTACTGAACTTCGCATGAGGGAGAGGACCGCTCGGAGCACCCGGTCTTGAGTAATATCGGGGACCTGCCGTAGTTGCTCGATGAGCAACGACTCCTCAAGCGAAGCTCGTCGCGCTCGCTCCTCAAGCGTCATGTC
Source organism: Pseudomonadota bacterium (assembly GCA_027486155.1). Lineage (GTDB taxonomy): Bacteria > Bdellovibrionota_C > UBA2361 > UBA2361 > OMII01 > OMII01. The sequence goes on from JAIXPR010000134.1 coordinate 3,645, forward strand.
GTGCGTCGGGTTGAATTTCCAGTCGAATATTCGACAGAGTTGGGTCGCGACGGATGGAGCGCCCGCGAGGGACTCCCACATCGTTCGTTTGGTGGAGACCTTATGAACCTGCCACAACAGCGCGCAGTATCCACGCAGGAGACCGACCTGTTTAATCGAGAGTGGGGCCTTGCGGAGCAGCGAGTTGAGGATATCGTTGGGAGCCTCTCCTCGCAGAACCGTAGCCACTCCAGGTGCGACGGCTCTGTTAAAAGACTCCGGTGACAGTGGCTCGCCATCGTAGGGTCGCACGGAGAGTTTTAAGAGATGGCTCGTTCCACGAGGCCCGGAACATTCGTATGAGTACGCGCTCAATACCTCCAGTCCAACATTCTCTAAAACCGGGGTCGCTAGACTGATCGAGATCTCCTTGGCTCGTGAGAATATGGATAGTAGTGGAAAGGCTGTTCCCTCTGGCATGAAAAGCGAAACCGCGATCGGTTCCTCCTCTGTCACAGTCGCGAGTACCTGAAGGTCATGCGCTGCCTCAGCTATGTCAGTCGCGGCTTTGTAATCCGGGGGGAAAATTTCGCTTGATGCGAACGGAAGCTCAAACGAATCGGTAGCTATCCGCAGTTTCTCATCCCAAGGCAGTGTCGCCGAGATTATGAGGTTCGCGAGCGTATCGGGAATAAAGATCGGACCACGGCCGGTAGGAAGCGGCGTGCTGATGTAAAGCCTAAACTGGCGCTTTTTGCTTGAATCGATGTGAATCTCGCTCGACCACGGTTCGGCTTGGAATGTTCCCTCTAAAATGGTCTGAATGGTGGATTGAACAGCCGTGCTGTATCGCTCCGGAGGAAGAACGATCGCGGTAAAAGCTCTGCGCCCAAACTCGTCGACGGTCGTGACGCTTCGAGTCTCCTCTTGACTGAAAACACCGAGCGCAAGTCGCGAGAGCTCGATAAGATGGGTCGTGGAGGTCGCCAACGCCTCATCCGTCGGCATATTATCGATTACCTCAACGATGTACTTGTAGTCGTGGGAGTTAGGAATTACCCCTTCCTGGGTTAGAATCGAGTCGACTTTTTTTCGAAGAATAGGCACGTCTTGTGCCTCGTGTGCCCATGCCTTGGACGTCAAGTAGCCGATGAACGAAGTGATAGCTGATGAGGATTTAGTGGGCCGAGCGAGAATATGCAGCAGAGTCGCGTGTCGATGGATACGCGACGTAAGGCGGAGTTTGCGAATCGATAGATTGAGTTCCTTATCAAAAAGGGCAGAAATGTCCTCGTTCACCTCTGTGGCGAGGTCCGTGGTGTATGAATCTGCTGACTGCCAAACACCGAAGAGGGATGTCTGATCCAATCCTTTCTCGACCGTTCCTGTGGCGGCTCCCAGGAAGAAAAAGCATCCATCGTTCAGCCATTCCAGGAATTGAGAGACCTCAGAGGCGGGAAGGTCACCACAGTTGCTCCTCAGAGTTGTGGTCTGTAATGCGCTCCGCGTCTCTGAGACAAGAGCCTTCATAGCGGCGAAGTCGCTGCCGACCCGAGTGAGATTACGCAACATCTCACGGAGTCTGGGGAGAAGAGGGGGAGTTCGATCAATCGAGGTCGTATGCACCTCAATGAACGAAGACGCGATCGGCGCCCCCTTAAAGAGCACTATCGGGTGGAGGAACGCGTCGACCCTAATATCGGCGTCGGAGAGGGTCTCAGCTATTGAGCTTATTATGAAAGGGTGATCGTCCAAGGCGATGAAGAGGGCGCCGGCGTCGTCAGCCAGTGAGAAGTTTAAGACGATTCGATCAGGTTGTGACGCTATCGCGCCAATAGCCTTAAGGCTACCCGATACGATCCGATGGACATCCTCTGGGCTCCGTGTTCGCGCGAAATCCGAGGATGCTCGAGCGAAGAGCGCTTGTACGTATCTCTCCAGTGAGAACCGCTCTGAGGGGCGAAGCGGATCGGATAGGAGGGCGAGAATTTCCAGGTCCGCGTCGGATAAGAGCGATGAGAGGGTGTCGATGAGATCAGAGGATATGGGCTGGGAGGTGTGTCCGGTCATGGGATTGTTCTGTAGTAACGGAGAAGGATGGAGGGGTAACTGAGTAGAATAAGTCTCAAGTCAGCCTCGCTCTCTGAGTATACCCCCGTCCTCAAGGGTCGGCACTCACATAAACTCCGGTGCCTTCGATGGTGTTCTGAAAGAATCTCCCTGCCTAGTAAATCCAGGTGGTTGGGTTGTTTTACTGGGTTGAGAGCCCGTTTCTATCAATGAACCTGGCTCGATCACTACCGTTCGGGGCTGGGCTCTGTTTATGGTTCCGCAGGCCAAATTCGCTTCGAAACGTTCAGTGCGGAGTGGGTACGCCGATAGTAGTACGTGCAGGTAGGAATGTGGTCATGCGTTGAATAAGCTCCCGGCCGCAGGGCTTCGAAGGTAATTCGGTTTGTCTCAGTGTACGAGGGTTCGTTCAACCTACAGTAGGAGGTGAAAGGCGTGGGTAATTCTGCTCACCCGATCACTGTGACAGTGAGGTTGTATCATGGGTAATTATGACTTTGATCTATCCGCGTCTCGCCGCTCGCCCGCGTTCAAGAGGCTATCCTCTTTGAAGGCAGCGAGTTCGAGCGTTGATTCCCCCGGCAAACGGTCCTCGATGGGGTCTTCGAGGGGCAGTATCTTTAATCAGGTCCAGGTATCGAAGAGCTTCCCGCAGGGACGCTCGGCAGATGATCCGAGACTTGCCAGACTAAAAGACGCTGTTGATGACAATTCGAAATCGACGTTTGCGCTTAATTCTCTTTCCGAAGTGTCGAGGGAGGTTCAAGAGGCCAATATCGGCGCCTCGGCTGCCTCGGTGAGAGATGTCGACGCAGCCGCGCGGCTGGCGGAGGAGTTACAGCGGAGAATCGTCGATGATGACCTATCGGCTCGCGAGGCTCAAGCTGAGATGCTGAACCTCGTTACCGGAGATCGCCTCCTGAGGTCTTAGTCCACCTCAGGGGAGGGGTCGCCTCGCTTCCTTACACAACGCCCTCGGCCTTACTGACGTAGGTCGAGGGCTTTTTTTATACCTACGAGTCTCCCTCCAGCGCTTCCTGGCGCTGCCGAGCCATCGCCTGAGCTGGCGGGGGCGCAAGATGTTGAAATGCGAGAAATCTTTGCCAAGGATTCGATAACACACTGAATATCTTCGCTCTCTGAGTCGTTTGAGTTCTCAGCAGGGGGCAGAGGGGCCTCTCTCCTTCAGGTCGACCTCCTTCGCCCCGATTGCCGGCGCAACTATTTGTTCCTAACCGCTGAATGTGATACTCCTGCACCACTTTTATCGGTCGTTCCGCGGGGATTAGATTTCGCTTATGGTCGCATTTCGTTTCAAGCACGTTTGTTTAGAGTCTTACGCAATCTCCACCCCTCCGACTGAGGTAAGCTCCGCCGAGATTGAAGATAAGCTTAGTGGCGTCTACCAACAACTCGGTATCCCGTTCGGAACACTTGAGCGCCTCACCGGAATCGGTTCCCGCAGATTGTGGGACGCGAGTGAGAGACCGAGCGGTCTCGGTACGCAGGTTGTGCGTCAGGCGATCGACAATTCCGGCCTGGCTGACAAAGATATTCGCGCGCTCTTCAGCTGTTCTGTTACTCGCGACTTCTTCGAGCCAGCGACCGGGTGCCTCATTCACCGAAATCTCGCGCTTCCCGAAGATGGTATCGCGCTCGATATCAGTAACGCGTGCCTCGGTTTCATGGACGGTCTGTACTTTCTCGGCCAGTTGATTGAGTCAGGTATCGTCAAAGCGGGAGTTGTTGTATCCGCCGAGCATACTCGTGTAATCCTCGACAACGCGTTCAAGAATATCCTTGAGGGGAAAGATCTTCCCCGCGATAAGCTCCTTCGATTGCTTCCAACGTTCACGATCGGTTCGGGAGCGGTGGCGTATGTTCTCACGCATGAAAGCATCTCAAAGACAGGGCATAAGATCCTTGGTGGCGCGACTCGCTCAGCTACTGAGCACTGTGATCTGTGCGTCGGAAACACTGATTATCATTTGGTTGATGGGCCGCCCCTCGGTCCGGTCATGGAGACAGAGTCCTCGAAGCTCATAGCCGCGGCCGCCGTACTCGGTCAGCGTACGTGGAAGGACGCTTCCGAGGCCCTTGAGTGGACGCGGGATGATGTGGATCACATCTTCTGCCATCAGGTTGGCCGACAGGTAAACGAGGCCTTCTATAACACCCTCGGTCTCGACCACACCAAGGAGTTCACCATCTACCAGAATCGTGGAAATCTCGTGTCAGCGGCATGTCCGACGGCGACGGCTATCGGAATTGAGCAGAAGGGGATTAAGAAGGGAGATAAGATCATGATGACCGGATTCGGTTCAGGACTCAACTCTCTCTTCCTCGGTATACAGTGGTAAATCGAGCCGCGCGGTAAATCGAGCCGCGCAGGCTGGCGTATAATCGCCCTTACCAGGTGTTTGTACGAGGATTACGTTCTTACGAGGAGTAGCTGGTGTCAGTTCAGGTGCTGCCATTTCAATCACGTTTTGTGACCGTAGCTGGGCACAAGATGCACTACGTTGATGAGGGCAGCGGGCCTGTTGTTCTCTGTTTCCACGGTAACCCCACGTGGTGTTATTTCTATCGCAACCTCATTCGCGAGCTCCGTGACTCTTTTCGAGTTATCGCCCCCGATTTTCTTGGGTGCGGATTGTCAGATCGAACGCCGGGAAAGAAATTCAAGGCGATAGACCGCATCAATCAACTTGAGGAGTTCGTTGACGCCCTTGGCATCGATCGGTTCTCGGTCGTGATGCATGATTGGGGTGGGCCCCTCGGTACGGGGTTCATGCTCAGGCGACTCGATAAAGTTGATCGGATCGTCTACCTGAATACAACGCTCACAGAGACCGAAGCGCTTCCCGGTTTCATTAAGCTCGCCGCGACACCGGTTATCGGTAAGTTATTCACCCGCCATACGGACACCTTCGTTCGGTTGACGACGGCCACGGGGATGGGCGCGCACACCAAGCTTACGCCTGAGGTCAAAGACGGCTACCGGGCTCCGTATACAACTCGACAGCGTCGAGACGCGATCTGGGATTTCGTTGAAGACATTCCGTTTGATGCCTCGCATCCGACTTACCAGCAGATGGTCGATATCGCGGCAGGTCTTCCAAAGGTCGCGGAAAAACCGGTCAAGATCGTGTGGGGACTTCAGGACCCATGTTTCCACCGTGAGATGTTAAGCAAGGTCGCGGCTCATTTTCCGAAGGCGGAGTTGCTTGAAATTCCGGATGCCTCACACCTTGTGCTCGATGACGCTCCTAAGGTCGCCATTCCCGCGATCAAGGAGTTCCTCTCCCGTCCATCGGGAGAGGCCGCCAAGACTGAGCCTGTTGCGAACGTTGAAGGAAGGGAGCAGGGGAGCGTTCATGTGATCTACGATCAGGTGATGCGAATCGCGGAAGCCGCGCCTAATCTCTCGGCAGTGATTACTCCCCGATGGGTGAGAGATCCCATTAATGGGAGCGCGCTTCACTACGCGCATACGACGTATGGTGATCTCGCTAAGCTCATCAATCAGTACCAACGGGGTCTTGGAGACCTCGGCCTCGTTCCGGGTGATCGAGTACTGATGCTCGTCTCGCCTGGAACGGATTTCCTCGCCCTGAGTGTCGCGGTAATGGGACGAGGAGCCACGCCGGTGTTCCTCGATCCGGGAATGGGGCTTGAGAGACTCTCGCGGTGCATCCAGGACGCGAATCCAGACGCCTTTATCGGATCGCCTCGAGCGCACCTGCTGCGGCTCTTAAAGCGGTCGCTCTTCCACCGAATCAAGTTCCACGTTACGGCCTCTGAGTGGGCGTTTACGCGCGGGCACTCGCTGGGCTACTTTAAGCGTTTCGCAAACGCGCCAGTCAGTCCGGTTCCACTCCCGATCTTACGAAAGGATGATCGCCTTAAAGCCGAGGACTGCGCGCTCATCGCCTTCACCTCAGGCGCTACCGGGACGCCGAAAGGTGTCATATACACGAACGCCATGCTCGCTGAGCAGCTTCGGGTCATTCGCGACGTCCTCGGCCAGGAGGGAGGCGTTCGAGATCTTACGTTACTGCCGGTGTTCTCGCTCTTTAATATCGGTCTCGGAGTTGCGAGCGTGTTCCCGACTATGCCAGCGGGTAAACCGCTCGCGCTTGACCCAGCTCAGGTAGTGAAGCTCGTGAGCGACCTCGGCATCGAGTCCTCGTTCGGATCTCCAACGTTGTGGCACAAGATAGCTGAGTACACGCTGCGTGTGGGGACGACGTTGCCATCGATCAAGCGTGTGTTTATGGCTGGCGCGTCCGTACCAGCTTCCACCCTTGCGCTCGTGAAACGCGCTATCCCGAACGGGGAGGCATCGACCCCGTACGGAGCGACCGAGGCTCTTCCCGTCACCTACATCACGGCTACAGAGCTTTCAACCCATCCGTGGGTTGCCGCTGTCTCAGGGGAGAAGGGAACGCCCGTTGGTCGAGCGGTCCGCGGAGTTTCCGTCCGAATTATCCGACCTACGAATGATCCTATCCGATCTATCGAGGAGTGCGAGCCACTTCCCGCAGGTGAGATCGGTGAGGTTATCGTTCAAGGTCAGGGAGTTAGTCCGGAGTATCTTCACCGTCCTGACGCCAACAAAGGGGGAAAGATCCTCGACGGCGAGACCTTCTGGCACCGCATGGGTGATGTGGGGTATCTCGATAGTGATGGATACCTCTACTACTGTGGTCGGAAGTCTCATTCCATCTACACCGATCATGGGACGTTTCACAGCGTTCCTTTAGAGGAGCTCTTCAACGCCATGCCGAAAGTACGTCGCTCCGCGCTCGTCGGTGTTAAGGGTTATCGCGAGCCCGCTATCGTCGTTGAGCCGTTCCCACAATTTTGGCCTGAGGATGAGAAGGAGAGGGAGACCTTCCTTCAAGAACTCCGGGCGTGCGCTGCCGCTTCACCGCTCACACAGGGTATTACGCATTTCTTCTTTCACAAATCGTTCCCCGTGGATCCGCGGCATAACGCGAAGATATTCCGGGACCGTTTGGGAGATTGGGCGGATAAGCTTCTCCAGGCGCAACGAGCGGCGTAACTGTATATGTCAAAGCGATACCTCGTCACCGGCGGTGGTGGATTTGTTGGCAAGGCTCTCTGTAAGGAGCTGAGGCGGCAAGGTTATTCCGTGCTCAGTTTGTCACGCGGAAAGTATCCGGACCTTGAGGCCGCTGGAGTTCATACCAAACAGGTCGATATCGGTTCCAACCTCGATAGTTGGGTCGGATTATTCGAGGGAGTCGACGGGGTTTTTCATACGGCCGCGAAGGTCGATATGTGGGGCGATTATAAGGGGTTCTACGAGACTAATGTGCTCGGGACGCGAAATATTCTCTCCGCCTGCCGGCGAGCCGGCGTGAGGAACCTAGTCTTCACCAGCTCCCCAAGCGTGATTCACACGGGTTCAGACCTCGTCAACGTAGATGAGTCGATTCCATATCCAGAGCACTACCACGCTTTTTATCCTCAGACGAAGGCGCAAGCGGAACAAGAGGTCCTTGCGTCCGATCAAAGTGGGACTCTGCGCACAGTCGCGCTCCGACCGCATCTCATTTGGGGTCCGAATGACACTAATCTCATCCCCACCATCGTTGAACGGGCAAGGCTAGGACGGCTTACTCGTATCGGAGCGGGAGAAAATCTTGTTGATCTGACCTTCATCGATGACTGTGTGAACGCGCATATCTTGGCGATGAAAGCTCTGGAGAACTCACCAGAGATCGTTGGTGGAAATGCCTATTTTATTAGTCAGGGGGACCCCGTAAAGATGTGGGGGTGGATCGATGAGGTTTTGGCCGCGCATCACCTTCCACCGGTACGAAAGGCGATATCGAAAGGTGTCGCGAGTGCGATCGGCGCGGTGATGGAGGTCGTCGCGAAGGCTTCCTCGCTCTTTGGGCTCCGAATCAAACCGCTTCTGACGCGATTCTTAGTTTCGGAGATGTCCACCCACCACTACTTCAATATCTCTCGGGCTAGGCAGGACCTGGGATACGTTCCCTCATGTTCCATCTCGGAGGCGATGAAGAAGACCTTCGGCGATAACAGAAAAGTCGCGTAACTCCTTTTTTGGGCTAATTCACCAAGCCTCCCTTAATTGAATCCCATGTGAATGTCTTTCCTGAGCCTTTGGGATGCGATGAGGTGCCGGTAAACCCGTTTTTAGAGGCCGTCACGTTCAGTGTTACCCCTGGCGAGAGTCTTTGAATTCCGGGCAATTGCGAGCAGGTGTCGTTGGCGCAGCTCAAGTATTCCTCCTTCTCAAGGAAGTAAGCCTCCTCGGCCATGGCCACGGAACGGAGATCGATCTCGGCGCGGGAGTCAAAGCTGTGGGCTCGATAATCGCTATATCGAGGAAGCGCGACCGCGATGAGCGCGCTCACTATGCCCATGACGACGAGGAGCTCTATCAGGGTGAATCCTCCGTTTTGAGATCGTGTTCCTCTTCGCATTGTGCCTCCCCAGTGTCGTTAGGTTCGAGAAGGGGTATCGGGCATTCCCGCAAAGAGTTGCTCGTTATGGGAATGGGTTACGAGCGGAATCTCCCGTTTTAGGGAAGCGAGGCTCGCGGCTGGGAGCAGAGTCTCGCCGATAGGATTGCGAGACTAACGGCCTAGAAGGTTGAGATCATCGAGGACTTCGGTGCCGGGGTTCCCGTTCCCCTAGCGCCTTCCTGCTGCTTTTGCATGCGCCACTTTTTCATCGCATACACACATTGTGGAGTGTACCAACCTTCTCGGTAGCAGGTGACACTGGGAAGATCTGGAGCGACTTGGCGCGCTATCTCTAGCTTCTCAGAACACGTGTTGAGGATATATCGCACCCGTTTGAGAGTGGAGATCTGAGCCGATGAGAGGCCGGTCGGATCCTTGATAACCTCAAGCAGCTCCTTGAGGCGCGCTTGTCTCTCTGGGGAGGCTTTCGGATCGTTCAGCTCCTTCTCTATCTTGGCGGACATTTCGCGCTGATAATCACCCCGAATGCCCGGGGGAATCTGAAGGAGGCGAGCTCGGGTTTGCGCTAATTCCTGAGGCTCGTCGAAGGTGTCCCCGTTGTTTCCCGTTGTGAGGGCGACCGCTGATACCTTGCACGCCATGTGCAGAATTTGATCGTACAGGGTTGTGGCATCGTTGACGAGCGTTCGCTTCTCCTCAGGTGTTTCGGCCTCCTGGTATTTGACGTTTATCGCTTTGAGCGACTCTTCGACTTTGCCGATGCGTTCAAGTGTCGTTGCGGATAGCCCCGCCTTGAGAACGGGATCAACCTCCTCAGCAGTTGAGTCCTCGTACACCACAGATACGGTCTGAGTTTTCGAGGCTTCCACGCAGCTTGGCGCCGTTATGCCATCTCGTACACACAACGCGACGGGGTTACCTGGATTAATCTCAAGTAGTCGCCGCAAGCGCTCGAGGCAGACCGGGTCGGTGGGGTTTCCAGCGTAGGAAAGGGTCCTCGGGAGCTTCTCCATGCAGGTCGTTGTAAGGTGCTCTTCCAGTGCGCTCGCGAGATCACTGATGACCTTCGGGCTCTTCCCAAGCTTTAACCGAGATTCCGCCATGTCAATTTTGAGCTCATTGAGTCCGACCGCGTTTGAAAGGTTAGTGGTTTTGTGAGGACTCGGCTGAGCGGAAGGGGTCGGAGTTTCTTGTGTTTGCGCGGATGCGGAGAGCGCACACACCGTGGTTAGAACAAGAGCTAAAAAAAAAAAAAAAAACTTCA
>JAIXPR010000401.1 GCA_027486155.1 Pseudomonadota bacterium
CCAGGTCGCGATGTCCGAGAGGTCGTCATTCCCCGCGCGCCAAAGGCGAGCCGATGGCCGTGCGGTGGCTGCACCCCTTACCAGTTTCTCGGTCGATTCGTTGATCGCCTCGTTGATCGCTCGTCCTTAGAGAGCGGCCCTTCGCGCTCGTCGCGGGCGGATGCCCCTCGTGGGTATCTGTCGATCGCGGCCGAAAAGGTATGGGGCTTTTTAGCGACTCTTCGACCGGGGAAGAGAGGAAAGCTTTCTGATGATACCGCTCCGCGGCACTCCTCAGACCGGCATCTATTTCCGGTTCTTGGATGTACCGCGAGGGTTCTGGAAGATGGCGAGCTGGTGTCAAAGCCGGTGATCCTTTCGTAGCGCAGGCATCCCAACAAACGCTTAGTTGAGACAAGGAGAGAATGAGATGAAAGCGAATCGAAAAAAGCAGGAGAGGGGCTACACACTTCTCGAGTATTGCGCCGGGGCGGCGATCATCGTGACCGTGTTGTACACGGCGCTGAATGGGCTGGGGGACCAACTAAGTCAGTTCCTTGGCAACATTGGCACCTGGGCGGTAAGTCACGCTCCAGAGAATAAGATTAACTAGGAGGATTCGTGGTCTCTCGAGTAGCTACGCCTTCAGCTCGTCGGCGAACGCATACAAGCCGCGTCCTTGGACTGGTTCTCATCGCCCTTGGAATTGGCGGCGCGGTGTATGCGACTGGATTGCGACGTGCCGCGGAGGTGCCACTCGAGAGATCTCGAGCCTACGTTCCTGAGTTCCATGTTGTTGAGGTACCGGTACCTGACCGCCCCGTGGGAGCGGGCGTTATGATGCGCGATGTAGCCGTCCGCCTTGAGAAGTTTCCGGAGCATCAGCTTCCCCGTGGCGTGGTGAGGGATATTGGGCGAATCCGCGACGCGGTTACTCTCGTGGCTATTCCGGGTGGATTGCCAATACTTGAGGTGAACGTGGGATCGGCGGATCAGGCTTCAAATCCGCTCGTCGGCCGCATTCCGCCAGGAATGCGGGCGATGACGGTTCGGGTGGATGTGACCGCGGTAGTTGAGGGATGGGCTCGGAGCGGCTCCGTCGTTGACGTGCTTATGGTCGACAAGGGCGGAACTACCGTTGTCGCCGAACAGGTAAAGATACTGTCAACCGAGCGGTCGCTCTCGGCCTCGGTGAATCTCGACACCACAGCGGCAGTTCCAAACACGGTGACCCTCCTCGTCACCCAGGAGCAGTGTCTTGCGATCAATACAGCTGTCGCTGTGGGCAAGATAGCGTTCGCCTTGCGCGGGGGAACGGACGGCGACAGGTGGCGAGACGGTGATTTCACTGCGAGCGATCTCGCCGGCCGTGACAGCAAGGCGAAGCAAGCCAAGGTGGAGGGTGTTTTCTCCGTTGGGAGTGGTGCTGAGCGGCGACGCTACGCCTTGGTCGAGGGGACCTGGATTCCGGCTGACACGATGCCGAGCGGATATTTTGTTCATCAGAATACCAACAAAAGGGGGGGGCATTGAAGGAGTATCTCCCGCGCACCCGCTCAGCCCCAGGTCTCTCGCCGGTTCTGGCGCAGGTGCTCGATGAAGTTCGTCGAACGGTCAGTTGGCGCGCCAGCGATTTTCCCGCCGGTGCTCGAGCAGGGGACCTGGCCTCGAGTTTACAGGAGGCCGCTTCCCGTTTGGGTGTGAGCCTCTCAAGTTTTGAGAGGGACGAGATCCTCATTCACCTTGAGAGCGATGATCAGAACTTCGGCGTGCTGCAACCACTTATCGATGATCCCTCCATCTCCGACATTATCGTATCGAGTTTCTCGAAAGTTTCCATTCAGCAGGGGCGGCGGAGCGTTCGAACACAGGTCCGTTTCGCTGATCAGCGATCATACGAAGCGTTTGTGGAGCGTCTGCTGTATCGAGCCGGCACCTCCTACTCAACGAAACAACCGATCGCTGATGGGATGGTCGGCTCCTTCGTACGAGTACATGCTGTGCACAAATCATTGTGCGATGAGGGCCCCTACATAACGATTCGGATCAATCGCTTTACCTCTGTCGATATCGAGGATCTCGTCCGCGTTGGAATGGCACCACGGCCTGTGCTTGAGTATCTCCGAGCGGTCGTAGGGATAGGAAAGACCCTTTTAGTTGTCGGAGAGGTTGGGACGGGAAAGACAACACTTGCCCGCGCGTTAGCCAGCACCGTGCCGCACGATGAGTCGGTGCTCGTGATTGAGGATACACCCGAGATCCGCCTCGATCATCCTCATGTCCGGTATATCACGACAAGGGAGGAGAATATTGAAGGGCAGGGGAAGGTCTCGCCCGCCCAGTGCATTCGCGCGGGCATGCGAATGGCGATGAATCGGGTTATCTTCGGAGAGATTCGTGACGCTGAAGCCGCGGAGGCCTTTGTCGATGTGTGCGCCTCGGGGCATCCGGGGTTGTCAACGTTGCATGGGCGGAGCGCGATAGACGCGGTCACGCGCCTCGAGCTCTTCCTCGCCCGCGCCCAGCGGGGGGCGGATCGAGCGCTTCTCGGAACCCAGGTGGCGACCGCGGTGCAGGTGGTGGTCGTCGTTGATGTCTGTAAGGTAACGAGCACGCGACGAATTATGGATGTGCGGGAGCTTGGGCCCGTCGCGGATGGTGTGCTCCGGCAGCGAGAGATCTTCTCGTATCGACACATCGAAGGTATCCCTTCGTGGGGTGTGTCTGGCCGTGTCAGCGCCTTCCGCGAACGCCTAGAAAAGGCACCGTATCATTTTAGCTTTTCCCAGTTACCGGAAAGGCTCGAGTTGTCGATCGATGTTTCCTATCGGGAGGCAGCGTTGTCGCTGAGGCGCTAGATGATCAATCGTAACGATCGAAAGGGAACGCGAATTATTCGGCAGCTCGTAGCTTCCTACCAGCGGCCAACCATCCCAGAGAATCATCGTTCCGTGCCCGAGTCTTTAGCCTTGAGCCGTCTTCTGACGCAAGCTCATGTTTCGAAGCAGGTTCTTCGCCAGCGAACGCTCCTCGCAACCGCAGCGGGTTTGGTGGTATGGGTGGTGCTTGGTGGCAAAGCCGCCGCCGTGTCGTGGGCACTTGGAGGGCTCGGGGTGTTTATCTCTGTCTGGCAGAAGGCGAGGTCTCATGAACGAGATATCGAACGAGATCTTCCAGCGCTGTTGACATCGATTGCGTCCTCGGTGCGCGCTGGAATTGACCCCCTCGCCGCGGTCATCGCGGCCCACGAGTATCTCCCGAGAGGGAGCATCCTTAGTAAAGAGCTTGAACAGGTCGGACACGCGCTCTCCGAGGGACGTGATGAGGAGATGGTGCTAGAGCAGTTCCTTGCGGTCTATCGAAATCAAGAGGCTGAGCTTTTTAAACGATGCCTGATCCTTTCGCGTCGACACGGTGGTTCGCTAGCCGAATCCTTACACCGGATTACCAAGGTCGCGCGGCAACGCCAATCCTTCCGCCGTAAAACCAGGGCCGCGTTAGCTATGCATCGAATGTCGGCGATCGGGATTGCGCTGTGCGCGGGGGCGATGGCGACGCTCCAATTGACTATGAATCCTCGATCGGTGGATCTCGCGGTCAGCCATCCTGTCGGAGGCAAGCTCTTGGCCGTCGGAGGCGCGCTCATAGCGCTTGGTATCATCTGGATGATGATGATGGGTAGGGAGGTTTCGAGGCGATGAGAGACGGGGGAGCGCTCACTCTAGATAGCACCGGATTTCAGAATTCGGCCCTCGTCACGTTACTCCTCGCGGTTGGGAGTGTGGGGGCAGGTGGCTTTTTATGGGTTCGAGCGAGCGATGTTGGTAACAGGGTAGCGCGGAGTCTTGTTGAGCAGGCGCGACCCGTTCCTGAGCCTGCTTCTAAACGCCCCAATAGGGGCTCATCGATCGAATATAGCCATTTGGTCGCCCGGCTTCTTGGATCCTCTCTCTTCGCTGCCTTCGGACTCTGTTTGAACCACGCTACGCCGGCACGTATCGTTGTCTATGCGTTGCTTGGTGTGGTTCTCGGAGACCTCGTTACGAAGGGCCATGGTAAGCGAAAGGAGAAAACACTCACTCGAAGGTTGGAATTCGCTCTGCCCATGGCGATGGAGCGGGTCGTTATGGCTGTCGGGTCGGGTCTCGATATCCTCCCCGCTCTCTCGGAGGTCGCCCGAAAAAGTACCGATCCTGTATCCGAAATCTTCCGTAGGATCGTTTCTCTCTCTGAGGGGGGTATGCGGGTGGAGCATGCTCTCCAGATCGTAGCGGACGGTAGTCCGTCATCGTCGGTCAAGCACGCCCTCGTGCACCTAGGACTAGCCTATAAACAAGGGGGTGAGGTGATTCGCCCCCTTAAAGAATTGAGTGACGCCACACAGACGCACTATCAAGAGGTAGTCGAGGAGGAGATCGCCAAATTGCCAGTTAACGCGGTGCTGCCCCTCATAATCACCTTTACAGGACTTATTATCTGTTTTCTTACCGTTCCGATCATTCAGGTCGGGGATTCATTAGAGAGATTTTCACATGACGCCAAATGAACGTGGTTCAGCATCACTTTTTGGCGCGGTAGTTCTCATACCACTGTTCTTCGTATTACTGACCGTGGGGGTGGAGACCTCCCGTTACTTCGGGGCGCGAGAGTCGCTTCTTGCGCACCTCGATAAAGAGATGACCACATCTCTGC
>JAIXPR010000238.1 GCA_027486155.1 Pseudomonadota bacterium
CTAACAAAGTCGCTCTGGTAGCGGCTATGCGGAAAACAATCATTATCCTAAACGCTATGCTCAGAGATAATGCTCAATTCCAATCAATTTAATGTTGATTTTCAACACAGCCGCTCCGGGAAAATTGCGCATCGCGCAATCCCTGCATCGGCGACGGGCCTACGTACACGTACGGGTTTCTTGGAGTCAAAATAAATCCGAAACGATATCGATGACGTATCGAAGAGGGTGTGCCTCCAGAACCTTTGTCGGCCCCGCCTTGGGGTATCGTCAAGCGGCTCACACTCACCACTGTTTCTCGTAGCTCTGTCCATTCGATGAATCTCTTATTTTATGGGGTCCCGGTAGCTAAGCCATCAATTCTCATGGTACCTTTTAGTGGAGTGTTTCCGGAGCCCTAGGGATGTTGCGGTCCGCGCGTGTTTTTCTGCTGATAGTGTGGTCGGTGTGTGCCCTTTTGTTGGCGCGGACTGGCTACTGTAGCGAAGTAACGGTGTCATCCGTAGCTATCGGTATCCCCAATCAGGCTACGGGCACCGTTGACGTTTCGTTTGATATATCGTGGAGCCAATCATGGCGAACCTCGTCAGCGCCGTATAACTGGGACGCGGCGTGGGTCTTCATTAAGTATCGGGCAAACGGCGGAGAGTGGACCCACGCTCGACTTAACGAGACGGGACATACGATCCCCACTAACGCCGTGCTGACGGTTGGGCTTGCTGACACAAGTAGCGCATTTAACCTTTCGACAAATCCGGCTGTTGGCGCCTTCATCTTCCGTCGCAGCGACGGCTCGGGCGCGTTCTCGGCACAGGGGGTCTCTCTCGGCTGGAACTACGCGGCGCAGGGAATAGCAACTACTGACTCGATTGAAGTGCAGGTGGTCGCAGTAGAGATGGTTTACGTTCCGCAGGGGGCCTTCTACGCCGGAGATTACGCCACATCGACCGCCTCCTTTCAGCAAGGGAGCTCGGATACAGACCCATGGTATATTGAGGCAGAAGACCAGATCTCGATTACTAATTCCCCAGGAAATGGGTCGGGTAGTGGACAAACTCAGCGGCTCTACTACAACGTGGCGACCACCAATGGTGATACGAGTGGTGCGGCCTACACCCTTGGGGCGTCGTTCCCGAAGGGGCACGCACCCTACTATGTGATGAAGGGGCACATCAGTCAGGGGCAGTGGGTTTCGTTCTTCAACACCTTAAGCACTTCACAGAAAGCCGCACGAGATATCACCACCACCAAGGGGGATTCGCTCGTCTACCGCAACAACGTGAGCTACACGGGCGGGGATGCCACACTCCCCGACCAGGGTGGCGGGGCCACCTACACGCACGTCGGCATGAGCTACCTCGGTTGGGGCGATGTAGCGGCCTTCCTCGATTGGGCCGGATTACGGCCGATGAGTGAGTTAGAGTTTGAGAAGGTCGCGCGCGGAGGATTAACACCCGTATCGGGTGAGTATGCTTGGGGAAGTACCACGGTAACGCAAGCAACTGGGATCTCAAATGCAGTACTGGCAAGTGAACGAGCGCCAAGTGGTTCGCGCATATCCTACGGCAACCACGCATCGGTGCAGGGCCCCTTGCGGGTCGGGAGCTTTGGGTACGGGGTCAATACACGTGAAGCCTCGGGAGCCGGGTTCTTCGGGGTAATGGACCTCTCCGGAGGGTTGTGGGATAGGGCTGTTACGGTTGCGAACTCAGCCGGTAGGTCGTTTAACGGGGCGCTTCACGGGGATGGAGTGCTCGACGCGAGTGGAGACGCGAACACCTCTGGGTGGCCCTCATCGAACGCGCAGGGAGCAGGGTTTAGAGGGGGGAGCTGGTATGACACCCTCTCGCTTGCCCGGTTATCGGATCGGTCGCGTGCCGCCTTAATCGAGGCCACGCGAGCGAACACGTACGGTGGGCGCGGTGTCCGCTTGGGGTTTGGAGCAAGTATCCCCGCGGCGACGCCGACATCAACACCTTCTGCAACCTTTACCGCTACGGCAACTCCGAGTGTAACCCCAACGGTAACGCCCTCCGTCACTCCAACGTTCACCGTAACCCCATCCCCAACACCGACGATAACACCGACAGTAACGTCTACCGTAACTCCTTCCGCAACTCCGACGGCGAGCCCAAGCTCGACACCCACTGGCACACCAACGACAACCCCGACCGTCACACCAACGGTCACCCCGACGAGAACGAACTCGCCGACCGTCACCCCGACAGCGAGCCCCAGCCCTACCCCGACAAACACGCCAACAAGAACGCCGACACCAACGGCGACGGCAAATACAACGGTTCTGTTCCTCAACGGTGAGGCATTCCCATTCGTTGACACAACCGGTAAGGCGGTGACCAACACCAGTAGCGTCACGCGGAGCACCGCTCAATTCGCCGCAGGTACCGCCTCCATCTCATTCAATGGAACCTCTAACTTCCTACAGTTGATTGATTCCGCGGACTGGCACATGGGCACCGGAAATTTCACCGTGCAATTGTACATGAGGCCGTTGAGCATAGCGGCTGGCACTCCAACGATTCTTGGTCAGCGGTCGACAACGACCGCCACCCCCCTTGCACCCTTTACGATCCGTCGAAACGCTGCGCAGGTGGAGGTCCAGTTAAGCTTTGATAACTCTACCCTTGCCGCGACGCTCTCCAGCGGGAACGTGCTCTCCACCACCGCATGGACTAAGGTAACGTTCGTTCGGCTTGGGAGCCAGTTCACCCTGTATATCGATGACGTCAGTAGGGCAACGTACTCGTCTGCGTCCTCATTTACAGACAGCACCGTGGTTATGAGGATCGGTGGATACACGTCGAACTTCTATGGGGGCTTCCTGGATAACGTTGAGATCAACAAGGGAACCGCGTTAATAACCCCGACGCCTACACCAACGCCTACCATCACTCCAACCGCGACCCCGACCCCTAACCTCGATACCGATGGTGATGGAGTTCTTTATCCGAAGACCTGTACCTCGTATGACCCGTACTATGGTTGCCTGGCTTGGAATTTCGCGGGTCCAGAGGATAACTGTCCATCGGTGGCGAATGCGGACCAAACGAATTCGGACTCAGATGGCAAAGGTAATGCGTGCGATAACTGTCCATCAGTGGACAATTCGAGCCAAGGTGATTGGAACGGTAACGGAATCGGTGATTCCTGTGAGTGCGGTGACGGTCGCAAGTACTCTCCTGAAGGGTGTGATGATGGCGGGACCACAAGCGGAAATGGCTGCTCAAGCACCTGTAGTGTTGAGGCGGGATGGGCATGTACCGGCGGAGAGGGTGCCATCAGTTCATGCTCTTCTGTCTGCGGCGATGGGTTACTGAGAGCAAGCGAGGGGTGCGACGATGGTGCTCTTAATCCAAGCACGATCACCCTTCCCGGCTCGCTCATCAACGTGTACCCACGTTCGATCGTGGATGTTGGTGATGGTCGCAGTGTGATCGGTAGTAACGTTCAGTTAGGTAGTGCCCCGTATCCAAATGTATTTAACGTGATAAGGGTAAAAGCAAGCGGCGCTCTCGACACCACCTTTAACTCAACCGGATCGGTAACTACCTCCCTTGGTAGCAGCTCTTATCTCATTGATGTGGCGGTACAAAGTGACGGGAAGGTAGTAGCCGCGGGGCAGGCTGTTGATGGCGGAATTTACAAGTTCGCGGTCGTTCGATACACATCGGCGGGTGCGCTTGATACCTCCTTCGATGGAGATGGTATCGTATATACGCAGGTGGGTGCCTCACATGCATACCTGACAGATATCGCACTTCAAAACGATAACAAGGTAGTTGCTGTAGGACAGGTCTCCGGTGGGGGCTTCCAGGTTGTTCGATACAACACAAATGGTAGCCTCGATACCACCTTTGATTCAGATGGTAAGGCGTCCCCTTCAACCGGGGGAACTAACGCTACCGCCTCTCGGGTCGAGGTCCAGAGCGACGGTAAGATCCTTGTAGTCGGATATGATGTTACGAATTCGGGAACAAGTTATCGACTCTTTATTGTGCGATTAAATTCCGATGGATCGCTTGATACCTCTTACGGAACCTCTGGTATCGCAGCGCCATACGCCAATAATATGTCGTGGTATGGTGTTAATAAGACCCTCATCCAGAGCGATGGCAAGCTCCTTATCAGTGGAAGCTACCCCACCGGAATCGGCGTTTACGGCAATGTTGAGTATAGCTCCCGCACCTGGCGCGTAGACACAACGGGGGCAGATGATGCTACATGGTTGGGTGGAGGGTATTGGGGCCAAGTTGGACTATCACAAGATGGCAGTGGGAACGTTATCATATTCAGAGATTCCGGCATCGACCGCGTAAACTCGGTAGGTGGATATCTGTCAAGTGGAGGATCCCCGTCTATTATTTGGGCGGGAGGTGTGCTCAGCAGCGGGGCTTATGTCGCAGTTACAGATGGCCCCTCCAATGGGACGATCAGGGTGTACCGCTACAACTCCTCATTCGGATATTTCACCGATGGGTGCTCGAATACATGTACGGTGGATTCTGGCTGGACGTGCACCGGGCAGCCGAGCACTTGTACGGCTAACTAGGTACCATTTATAGTCGCATGCCGCCCTCACCGGTTGCAGGCGAGTTCCGCTACAGAGTTTCTATTCCTCTTTGGACACGCTCTGTTCGCTTGATCGTGCGGAGCAGCCTCACATCACGGAGAAGCCGCTCGAGTCGCCGTACGAGGTGAAAGTGCGAGCGCCCGTAGATTCGTCGCGGGCACTGGATCGGGATCTCGATAACGCGGGCGTTGAGATCTGAGATGAGGGGCGCAAACCGGATACACTCTCCGGCAGCGAGCAGTGAGGGTACGAGGTGACGGCGGTAGGCCCGAAAGGTTGAATTCGGGTCGTATATCGTAGATGAAAAGATCGTACGAACGACCCACTTCGCCACGAGTGCGGGGAGGGTGCGCGTGAGGAGGTTGTCTTGTCGGTGTACCTTGCGCCCATTTACCAGGTCGTAACCGGCGTGGATCGCCTCAACGAACCGGGGGATCTCCTCAGGGAGGTGTTGAAGGTCTCCGTCCATGGTGATGAGGATCTCTCCTGTGGCGTGGGGAAGGCCGAGCAGAATCGCTTGGATCTGGCCGATCGGAACGTGAGAGGAAAGAGGGATTACTCGTGCGTCCTGCTCCGCAATCGCTCTGATAACGGTACCCGTCGTATCCGTGCTTCCATCATCAACGAAGATAACTTCCCAGCTATCCGCCACGTTCTCCAGTACACCTTGTAAGCGGGCGTACAGAGGGGTGATATTCGCCTCTTCGTTGTTGACCGCGATGATGACCGAGATGGGGCTCTCACACATCGGATACAAGCTCCCGTAGGCGGGGGTGTGTAAGGAGTGCGACCTCGTGAGGGCGACTCCCGGTAAGATAAAAGGGGTGATCGCACAGTGGAGGGCGGCTCCACTCGTCGTCGATAAAGCCCGGATGACACCCGAGCTCTGTGATACCGGGGGGAAGCTCTTTAAGGATCGAAGAGAGTCTATCGAGGGAGAGCGCGCCTGATTCCCGAAACCCGAAGTAGTGATCGTTCACCCCAACGCCGTGCCTCGCGGCGTATCGACGATTGAGGTGAGCCGCGCGAGTGAGCAAGGTGCTCATGAGTCTCCGGAATGAACCCGTTTGCACGCTGGGGGTAGTACCGCGAGAATAGAAAAAGTCCTCGTTGATCGCTCGGAGACGTGGGATCTGATACTCCCGTGCTAACCGAGCAAAGAGCCGGAATATCGGGGGGAATACATGCACATTCCGCTCGCTATCGAGGTGTCGAATCGTTACACCGTGCCGCAGAGCTCGCTCGATCTGCGCTCGGGTCTCGCGTTCGATCCAACCTGTCTTGCCGAGCGTGCTGTCGATAAAGAGAGCCGCCGTCTTAGCTCTGAGAGATGAGCGCCATCTCCCTCTCCCCCAGTGGTGCCACGGGTGAGGGGTTCCGCAGAGTGGCTCGCCGCGCAGCAAGTCAACGTGGAGGCCAACCGAGAGGGTGGGGTTCTCGCGGATATGGGAGAGTGCATCCTCAAAGCCAGGCATCGTCACCATGAGAGAGGCGCTGTTGACGATTCCGTTTTTGAAACACTCCAGGATCCCGAGATTGATTGAGCGACTGAGGCCAAGGTCGTCCGCGTTGACGATAAGAGTTCTTGTATGGGGTGCAGGCGGGTTCGTGGCGTTACACATCGTGGTTACGTACTCACACGGGTTCACTGTTTCGGTAGAGCATAGATCCGGTAGGTCGTGTTTTCGACCGTAACGGAGCGGATTAAAGGGGGGTGGTCCCTCTCGATAATCGTCGCGATAGCCTGGTGGCAAGGATCGGGCTCACCTGTGGTGTTCGGGGTCGGAACCTCCTCCACCAGATAGAGCGCTACGGCGGATCGTAAGCGAGTGATCTCAGAAGAATGAGCCGCCACCTCCTCTGCCGAGATTGGGTCAAGGAGGTGCTCATCGCGGTAGCAGCCAACGAGGAACCGGTCTAACCCGATCAGGCTGCGGGCGGTATTGTAGAGGGATGGAGCACCCTGACGGTCGGCGACCGCGTGGAGCTCGCGGTAGTGTGGTAGATTGAGGAAGATAACTCCGCATACCGCAGTCAGAGAGATCCACCCTCGCGTGCGTGGCGCGCACCGTTGCGTGAGAACCTCGATCCCAGCCGCCGCGGCCAGCAGGTATGGCGGGTAGAGAAAGAGGAGGACCGCCATCTTTGGATAAAACTGCTTTGACTCAGCGTAGATCTGGAGCCACATCGAGAGGTACGTAAGGGAGGCCACAACGAACCATCCGCCCAGCAGAGCCAGCGTGTCGAGGTGTGACGGGCGCGGGCGGTGTTGTGGAGAGTCGATACTCCTTTTGAAGGTCGTGACGCACCAGATCGCCGCAAAGAGGGAGAGCGCCGCCGAGTGCATCCGACCGCTCAGAAAAGGCCATCCGTAGTCAACGAGGTTCGCGGCGAGGTTGTGTACGCCGACATCAGGCCGCGTGAGGAGCCGATGACCTTGAAAGGCGTACGGGATTCCGATTAAGAGGTCGGGGATAACGAGGAGCGTTGCCGCTAAGGAGATTCGAAGCCACGGAAGCTTCCGACGCTCCGAAGAGGGGAGGAGCACCGATGCGGCGATCAGAAAAAAGAGGGCGAGGAAGAAGACCTCCCCTCGAATCAAGATCGCCGCGGCCCATGAAAAGGTCGCGAGGGCGAGAACCTCCGGGGATGGTCGCTTTACGAGGAGGAGTGAGAACGCCGCGGACCAGATTACGAAAAGGAGATAGCTCCCCGTCGTTCCTGGACCATCGAGGAAGAGCCGAATGGGGATAGCGGTAAAGAGAGCTGATCCAATAAAAGCGGCTCTGTATGAGAGACCGACCCAGATGGCGAGAAAAAACAACCCAAGCGTGGCGAGGGCCCCAGAGCAGTTCATCAGAAGGAACCCTGAGGAGCGCTCAAATAATTGGTCTACGAGCGAAATGAAGTTCCAACCCCGATGTTTAAGTCGTCCATCAAAGGCGCCCTGTGGGGTGATGAAGGAATCCGGGGGGATCTTGTACACCGGGATAGTGATCGATGGTCCGTATGCTACCCACACAACCGAGAGAGCCATCAAGAGTAGTATCCCCATCAGGTATCGCCGGGGAACCTTTGATACCTCACTCCACACCGTTCTTCGACACCGCAGGATATAGATCGAAACAAGCGCGAAGGGGAGCGCCACCAGTAGCACTTGGAGTTTGGGATAGAGCGTGGGCGAGAGCCATGGGGTGTGCATCCGGAGTAACCCTCACTGTAGTAGAGAACGCTCACGCAGGAAGTGCGCTATGGTCTGAGCGGCGACCCTCGTTCCGTTGCGGTTCCAATGTGGGTCTCGCGTAAAGTACATCTGTTCGTGTTTGCTCGCTGCTCGGAGAGCTCCGGTGAGGTCGAGGAAATCGATCCCGTTGCGCGCGCAGATCTCGCTGAGTCTCCCCGGATCGGCGGCCTCTTCCGGGCGAGTGATCTTATCGGATGCCATCACCTGAGGTTCTATCAAGGTGCCGCGGGGGATATACGAGACAGCAAAGTGCCCCCGACCTCCCGCCAAAGAGGAGATCTCCTTGAGGAGTCGTTCAGTGATAACCCATGGGTTGCTCGGCGCGATGACCGCTGGCGGTGTTGGCGGTGAGGGCTTATCAGCTCGTTTCCAGATTCGGGAGCGGAGCTCGGTGTAGAGGAGCGATGAGAATCGCCCAGGTGATGGTCTATCGCTACTCCCTCTACTCTCACCCGTAGGGGTGGGTACGGGCACGTTGTGTGTCACCAACTGGTTCCCCTCGAGTGTGAAGAAGGGCTTGCTCCCCCGTTCATACATCGGACGGTTGTTGAAATAGATATCGTTGTAGCAAAAAAGCATGATGGTGAGGTCCGGCTGATAGCGCACCCCTATCTCTCGCATAAAGAGGTACTCCTGGTCCGTGCTGTAGCCGGCAATCCCAGCGTTAATGACCTCCACCTTACGCGGCATGAGCGACCCTTGGAGTGTGCTCTTGAGCACCTCGGTCAGCGTGTCCTCAAAATTAACGGTGTATCCCTCAACGAACGAGTCCCCGAGGACCAGTATTCTAAAGACGCCGGGATCCTTTGTATAGGGAAGCTCCTCTCCGCGGAGACCTTGGTGATTGAAGTTGAGCACCGCGGAGCCTTCGCTCGTGACAAATCGTCCCGTTGTGTTCGGCTTGTGTCGCCACCCGAGGAGGGGATCGTATTCGCAGAAAAATGAGTGGTGGTGGGTGGTGAGGGGAGGTGTAAGGAGGAGCGACTTATATACGAGTAGTCGATAGACCACCTCGCTGATGAGCAACGCGGCGCACACGGCGCAGATGGCGATTACGAGACTGAGCCCCTTCTTCACCGGGAGTCACCGAAAGTGTAGCGTTCAATAAACTTGGGATCTGAGAAAGGATTAGTTCCGCTACGAACAGCGCTCCTCCACTCCATCCAGAGTGCGTGGTCATCGCCGATAGTGGCTCGGTTATACATCAGCAGGAGGGCAGTCACCCATTCGAGAAGCGCTGACGGGGATCTCGGACTCACGGGGCGAAATATTGGAAGGCCACTATTCTTGTCGAGTTCGGTGAGGGTAAAGGGCCACGTCACCCGAATGTCTCGCAGGGGTGCAGTGGTGATTGGCGGGATGGCGGCTTGTTGTTGGGCGTTGAGTGGGTGGCTGAAGCTCTCGATCAGGGCGACCGAGAAGGTGGCTTTTGGGAACACGGCTTGTAGGCGAGCTGCCCCGATTAATACCTTGATGCCGTATCCATGAGTGTCAAAGATGATGATCGGCTTGTGTTGATCGAGCGAGAGCCCCTGAATCTGGGCTCCCAGCATCCTGTCAATGAGCTGCTTCGTCTCCGTTGAGGGGCCTCCTGCGCTGGTATCCGATTCAAACCACGCATTGAATTGTGCGATAAAGGTGCCCACAATCGAGTCTCGCCTCGCAGCGTTGTTTAGCAA
>JAIXPR010000142.1 GCA_027486155.1 Pseudomonadota bacterium
AGCGAAAGGCTCCCCGAGGTGAGTAGGTTTGAAGAGTCTCCCAGCACCTCTCACGAGCATCGCCCCACCATCGGGCGATTCGCCTCTCGAGGACGCAACAAGGAAGGGGTTTTACCGTGCCGAGAGCGATGTCACGCACAGCGATTGTTCAACCATATGAGAACGAGTCGGATGGTGAGGAGATACTTTCTGTCGCGCATGTTGATCGTTGCACTCCATCTTCGTTGAAGACGTCGATACGATCCTCAACGCGTCTCAGAGCATACTACTCGGCTCGTCTCGCCAAATTCGTCTCGTTTCAATTCTCAAAAATGGTCTCGACGGAACCTTGTTTAACCATCCTACCCAAGATCGAGCCGGGGTGTTTTTGGTAACTATCTGAAAATATTGGCGCTTGAAAGAAAAGCCACGACAGCGTGCTGATCCTCCGCAGACAATAAGGTCTATAGCTCAGGTAAAAAGCTTTCAGGCTGTGGAATCGGTTGACCACTTACTGGTAACACTTTAACTTCTTGGTTGACCCCGCCTGACAGCGGTCTTAAGCCTCTTGGAGAACAACAATGAGACGAACACTACATCTTGGGTCACTCATTTTCTCAACGCTCGTTGGTTTCAGCCCCGCAGCGTCATCGGCCACCGATACGTGCGAGCAAAAATTCACCGCCTTGAACGACCGCCTCTCCGCCGCTTACATAACCCTCGACGCGGAGTGCTACCCGAAAGATTCCTCCGACGTAACGAGCTCCTGTGGATTTGAGATATCGCCCGAGTGCCAGGATAGGTACAACGCTCTCGCTCAGGAGGGGAACGATGCCTACAATGAGTTGTACCTCGAGTGTGCCGAGTTTCTAACCCCGGTGCTTGTTGATGCGAAGCCGGGTGAGGACGCTCCGCGCGTAGGCGACACGCAGAGAAGAACGGTTCCTCGTCCGGTCGTTCGGGCCCCCTCAAAGAAAGAGATGCTTGTTAAGATTAAATCCCTCAAGAAGCAGCTTAAGCGCGAGCAAGCTAAGAGCAAAAAGCTCAGGAAGCGCTGCGGTAAATAGGTTTATCGCTTTTTGTTATCGAACCGGAATCCAACGTAAGTCTGGATTCACGCTCCGCATCTCTTGAGCGATCGCCTCCGTGTTTGGTCCAAGATTATTTTGGTAGATAACCCCATCCGGGCCTGCTACGAAGGTCATGACGCCACTCTCGCCGAACTTTATTGGATACGCGAGGAGTCCGAATCCTTTTGTCATCCGACCGTTTTGATCGATATAGCTCATAGCTCCACCGCGAGCCTTGGTTCCCTGGGCTGTGAGGATCGTAAAGCGATACCCGTAATAGGCTCCACTCGCCCTAAGATCCTTGAGGATATATCCTTGTGCGGACGCGCTCGCTATCGCGGAGCCCAATGGACTTACAGGGGCTCCCTCCCCCTTCTCCCAATAGAGGCCATCGCGTTTTCCAGGGGAGCTCAAGAGTCGTTGAGCGTACTGATGGGGCTTTCCTTCGGTCGCCCGCGACTCAAAGAAATTTCGCTGAGCCGCAACGATTCGGTTGATAGCATCGATCGCTTTGATCTCATTCCTCCCGATCCGGCGATTGATAAGCTCCTCTTTGCCTACCGCTGTATCGAATCTCCACCCATTCGCCCGTTTGTGAAGCGCGATTGGAAAGAGGTAGCGACGATCTCCTACATACAGGAACGCGAGCCGCTGATTTTTGAGGGCAGGATTTTGATTTACGGTCTCAACGATATCGACGTCCTCGCTCATATCAGCAGCGAACGCTTTGAACGACCGCGTATCGGCGACATCATCGCCCGATGAAATGAGGTCAGCGCTCTTGGGACCAAAGATGCGCGCGAGCTCCGCAGAGTCGTTCTTTTTGAGCGCGGTTTGGAGCGTCGCGACAGCTTGCTTAGGATCGGTAAAGGTATACTGCTCACTCTCAAAGGTTGGCTGAGAGACGTGTCCCCGTGGAGCGCAGGCTGAGGCGTTGAGAGCGAGCAGCCCCGCAAAGATAAAGTTTTGAATGTATTTGTTCATAGTTGGTCGTATCCTTAGGAACTCGTGAATCATGATATCTATCGACGTCCCCCACGGAAGCCGCCGAAGCCACCTCCTCCAAATGAACCGCGACTCCATGCGCCACGATCCGCGTAGCCGGAGTTCCAATCATCGTGGCGAGCGTCGGAGAAGAGGTTGTCCGAGCGAGAGCTCGAATCAAAGAGGCCGTTGTCTCGCTCCGCGGTGATATCGCCGTCACGATCACTGATGGCGTCGTTGAATGTCTGGCCATCTCGATTGATGCCTGAGATATCCGCGTATCCACCACTTGTGGTTCCGTCTGTTCCAGCCGCGCCACGGATGTTGTAGGTCCCATTATCGGTGGTGACCGTTCGTGAGAAGGTACCTCCCTCGGTGTCGCCGTTAGAGTATGTAGCGCCACGTCCCGACGCTGTTCCGTCCCATCCGACAGCCGAGCCCTGATATCGTGTTAGGTCGCCCCCGTTTGCCAAGGTCCGTGAGTTGCTTTGCGCGGCGTACGCGGTTCCGTTCCAGGTTTGTCCCACTACGGCGTGATACGTTCCATTCGAGTACGCGTTCCTCCATCCCGTCCCAGGTGGATAATTGACGACGGAACCGCCGATCCAGTCTACAGAGGCTCCGGCAAGCTCATCACCGACCGCCCATCCCGTTCCGTAGGTGATGAGAGGGGCGGCTCCCCACACCGCGGGTTGATTGTAGACGACAAGGGGATCGTAGTTGGGAATGTAAAAGGTGTTCGGGTCGGTCGGGTAGATCTGCACCGTTCCGCTGGAGGAGACTACCTGTTGTTGTGAGTTCGTTTTTAAGTTTCCAACGGTCATAGCCTGCTGACGCATAGCCTGGATTGCTTGAAGTACAGGCCCTTGTTGCGCGAGGTATGCCTGACCAAGTTTAGTCATCCAGATGCCCTGTTGGGCCATCATTTCGAGTACCGGGGGATAATGGCTAACCGCCAGTACGCTCGCGTCCCACGGTTCACTCACCAGAGATTGACCGGGATGCATGGATACCTCGACGGCTGCCTCCGATACTTGGTCTGGATAGGTGGACGCTTGGAGTATCTGCGCGACGAGTGGATCGGGATAGAGCGCGATCGGCGCGACGAGGGTTTGTAGCTGCGCGGCGGTTTGACCCTCGGGGACATCGACAGAGTCGAAGCCATCCTGCGCGACGGATGTGGTAGGAGAGAGGAAAGCGAGCGCGAAAGCGCCATAGATAGAGGTGGCGATCAGGTGTTTTTTTGTTCTCATAGCTCTCGTCGTTTCTCCTCAGGAGGTCCTTGGCTTTCACAGACTACATGCAGCGGAGCCCCTCACGTTGTCGGGACTGAGCGGTTACCCCGCACCGTCCGTCCTGGCTGCATGGCGACGGTAAGTAGGTGTCTCAATCTAGGCAAGTAGTAAAAGGTCTTTAACGGTGGATTACCCCATGAAGTGACCCGGGCGTCCGCAGAGCTATTTGGACACCCCGCCCAGCCCAACATCCGATTAAAGAGCTACGAGTTTCTTTTATACCGCACATCACCGACGGTAAGGCCCATACCTTGTGTAAGGACCACCACAAGGGACTGGATATGGGAGAGGCGGGGAGCCAGAAATTTGTTAGCGAGATGCGGCGCTTACTGAGGCACGAGACCGATTGTTGGTCGCGGCGGATTGGTCACACCATCCTTGTGGGGCTCTTCCTAACTTCGTGTCATGGAGCTTTCGCCCAGGACTTCGGGGATTTGCCCCTCCCGAGTTGGAATCCCTCCGATAAACCCGACCAGTACGAACTTGGGGGGGGGCTATTTCCTGATACTGTAAAACCTAACAAAGAGGCGAGCGCACCATCTGGTTCCGCGGCCCCGAATTTTTATGGCCCCGCCTCGGAAACGTCCGGAGATGTAGCCGCCCGCCTATTTCCCTCTTTGGGCGATCCCGTTGGTCACGCCACCGCGGGGTTTCAGCGCGTTCACGGCCTGGATGGTGCAACCGGTGATTCCATAGAAGCGGTAGACGAGATGCCAGCGTCTTTTTCCGATGTATCCAATATCCCTTTCAGTAGCAGCGGCCTCGGCTCAAACGGCAACCCAGGCGGTGTTCCAGGATTAGGAAGAGGACCCTTCTCGGCGTTAGGAAATGCCCTCCAAGGAGGAAATGGTAACCTCATGAATACCGTCCTCCAGGGGCTCGCTTTTGTTAGTATGCTCCAGGATCTCCTCGCCAGTTTCTCCTCGGCTGGGGCCCAATTCAACGCCTCTAATACCGGCCGTAGCGCCTTCATGGCGGCTAGTAACCTCCTCGGGATTGTCCCCGGTGCCGGTGGTAGCACGTTACCGTTTGGGGGGAGTAACTCCTTCACGAATGCTGCGGCTCAGAGGCTAGGCGAGAGTACCCGTGGAGTGCCCGGCACTGAGTCCGGTAATTTGGCGTGTGCCTGGGTCGTTAATGATATTTTCCGAAGTATCACGGGAAGCACCATAGTTGGTCCTAATGGCGATCCCCTTTCGGTGTATGACACCGTGCGGGCGATGGAGGGCAACCCTCAGATGTTCACCGAGGTCAGTCGAGAGCAAGCTATCGCCAGTGGTAGAGATTATGTGTCCGCGTGGAATCCGGCCTGGGGAGGTAGCGCGTCTCATATCGTATACGGACGGGGCGATCAGGGAATCGGCAACTCAAGCGGGTCTCGAAGTATCGGAACGCAGGGAATCGGGGGACAGCACGCTCGCTATTTTATTATTAACCAGTAGGCCGTACCATGATTAACTGTGACAAAGGAGATGCCATGCTCATGAAACGAATA
>JAIXPR010000058.1 GCA_027486155.1 Pseudomonadota bacterium
GATGGTGAGTATCGAGATGTGCTCCAAAAGATCCGTCGCAAAGAGATTGAGAATATCCTCATTCTCGGTGACCGAGCTGTCGCGCCTGAAGACATCGATGACGCGCTTCTTGAGGGTCTTAGCTTCGCTCGCGTGTCCGTTGGTGTGTTGACCGACGCTAATTCGAAGCTCGCGTCCTCAATCGGTATGGTTGTTGGAGGTCGCAGCGTTCTTGAGAAGTCTGGTCTTCTGATAAACGGCAAGCGTCGCTTGCAATACGCTCAGGCGGTTGTTCAGTTCCCAGATACCTCAGTTCCTGATTGGAGACTCCTTGGTCTCATCGGCGAAGCCGCCGGCTACAAGGTAGCTCCTCTGAACCTGATGCACGTGGGGGATCGTGAGCTTACCCGGTGGTACCTGGGAAGTGATCCGGTGATGTCCGCTCAAGGGGTAACGATCGCGAAGATCAAAGACGGAGGCGTTCAACTCAGTGCGGCCGCGAAGGACGCATCAGTTGGAGCGCAGAGTGGACTTTCAATGGGAGCGTCCCCAGCGGCGTAACGAACTATGGTTGAACTTCTTATCCTTCTCCTTAAGGTTTTTCTTGTTATGAATCTCGCCCTTGTGCTTGGCTCAACCTGCACATGGCTTGAGCGAAAGGGTTCAGCGTTGATTCAGGATCGAGTAGGGGCGAATCGAGCTGGCGCCTTCGTCTACTCAGATAATCGGTTTGTGAACATCTTGCTCGCGCCCCTGCGAATGGCGGGATGGCTCGGCTTAATCAACACACTCCTGTGCGACTCGTTGAAGGGTATAGCCAAAGAGGATTTTATTCCGGAGGGATCCTCCAAGTTCCTTCACGCAATGGCGCCAGTTGTGGCGGTGCTTCCGATCATGTTGGCGTTCGCGGTGTTGCCGCTCGCGCCAGACTTCTATGCCTGGGATTACTTGGTTCACGCGCGAGTAGCTTCGATAGACGCGGGCATCCTTTTCGTGTTGGCGATGGGGTCGGTGGCTGTGTACGGAATCGCCCTCGCTGGATGGACCGGCAATAACAAGTTCTCGATTCTCGGCTCGCTCCGGGCGGTCGCGCAGATGATCTCGTACGAGCTCCCAATGGGATTGGTCTTCGTTTCCTTGATCGTCATCTACGGTTCTCTTGATGTGTACACGATGGTGGAGAAACAACAGGAGCTCCTTTGGGGAATCGTTCCAGCCTGGGGTGTCGTTTACCAACCGGTAGGATTCATCGTACTCCTCCTAGCGGGGATGGCTGAGACAAAACGTGGTCCGTTCGACCTTCCTGAGGCTGAGTCTGAGCTTACGGCCGGATACTTCACCGAGTACTCAGGTATGAAGTTCCTCCTTTTCTGGTTGGGTGAGTTCTGTGAGATCGCGCTCTTCGCGCTCCTTCTCGCGCTCCTCTTCTTCGGTGGATGGGATATCCCCTGGGTAACGTTGCCGAAGGATGTATGGTGGGCAGCGATCATCGGACATGCCGTGTTGATGGCTAAGGTCATCTTCTTCTGTGTCCTTCAGATCGTCATTCGCTGGACCCTTCCTCGATTCCGCTATGACCAACTCATGAATTTGGGATGGAAGATGTTACTTCCGGTCGCTCTTATTAATCTGGTCGTCACAGCAGTCGCTAAGGTGCTTCTATGAGTTTTATGGAATTTGTTCTCGCGGCGATCGGTATCGCTTCGGCCCTCGGAGTGGTGGGTTTCCGAAACCCTCTCTCAAGCGCCTTCTCGCTTATCGTTCATCTTCTCTCCATCGCTGGGCTGTACGCTCTCTTGGGAGCGCACTTCCTGGCGGTATCGCAGGTAGTGGTGTACGCGGGCGCGATCATGGTGTTAGTGCTCTTTGTACTTATGCTGCTCAACCTGAAGAGTGAATCAGGTCGGCGCATCGGTATCGTCCGAAGCGCTCTGACCCTTGGGGTAGGGCTCGTTATCTTCCTTGCCATCTCCGGTCCGATGTTGGCTCAGTTCGAGAATATCCCTCAGGCTACGCTGGAACATAACGTCAAAGCGTCCGAGGGCACGGTTAAAGCTATCGGTGAAGTGCTCTACAGCGAGTACATGGTGCAGTTTGAACTGTCATCTCTTGTACTCCTCGTCGGCGTTGTTGGTGCCGTCATGCTGGCGAAGCGAAAGAACGTGCAACTTGCGCCCCGTGAAGGTGGCATGAGAGGAGGTAACTAAATGGATCCAATCACCTCATACTTAGGAATCGCCTGCCTGCTCTTCGTGATCGGTGGTATCGGAATCTGCCTCCGTCGGAACGCGATCGTGCTGTTCATGTGTGTCGAGATGATGCTCAACGCCGTCAACCTCGCTTTTGTCGCCTTCAGTAAGATTCATGGAAATCTTGATGGTCAGATAGCGGTGTTCTTCGTTATGGTTATCGCCGCCGCTGAGTCCGCTATCGGACTCGCGATTATCTTGTCGGTTTTCCGCAGCGTCGCTTCGATTGAGACGACTGACGCGGCTGAGCTTAAGTGGTAGGACAATCGGTTATGGAAGATATTCGGTTAGCGCTTGTTGTTCTCATCCCTCTGATAGGAGCGGTCGTATCGTACGCGCTCGGGAGAGCTGCTCCTAAGGTCGCTGGAATGTTCGCGACCGCCGCCGTCGGTGCCTCCTTCGCGGTTGTGATATCGCTCTGGCGAGCTCTTGAAGGGGGGCAGACCTTCTCCTTTACCCTCAGTTCATGGATGTCCTTCGCTGATATCCGGCTTCCCCTTGAGATCTACTTCGATAAGCTCTCAGCGGTGATGTGTTTGGTCGTAACTGGTGTCGGTTCTCTCATCCATCTCTACTCGATCGGCTACATGGCTGAGGACGAGAGTCGACCCCGTTTCTTCTCGTACCTCAACCTCTTCATCGCCGCGATGCTGATCCTCGTTTTGGGTAAGTCGTTGCCTGTTATCTTCATCGGATGGGAGGGCGTAGGGTTGTGTTCGTACCTCCTCATCGGTTTCTGGTATACCAATCCTGAGTTCGCCTCGGCCGGACGTAAGGCCTTCGTCATGAACCGAATCGGAGACCTTGGCTTCTTAGTCGCCATGGCGATCCTTTACCATGCGTGCGGAACGCTCGACATCACGGTACTCTCTCGTCCAGAGGTGCTCGCTCGAATCCCATCTGAGATGGGTTTCGTCGCGGGTATCGCGCTCTTCCTCGCCGCGACCGGTAAGTCAGCTCAGCTTCCGCTCTTTACGTGGCTGCCTGACGCGATGGCCGGACCCACACCCGTATCGGCGCTTATCCACGCCGCGACGATGGTGACAGCGGGTATCTACCTCATGGCTCGGATGTTCGGGGTGATCGAGCTCGATCCGATGGTACCAGCTATTATTCTGTGGACCGCGTTCGCTACCTCAGCTATCGCGGCGATCATCGCTATCTCTCAAAACGATATTAAGAAGGTACTCGCGTACTCCACGGTGAGCCAGCTCGGCTTTATGTTCCTCGCCGTTGGAGTGGGGGCGTACAGTGTCGCTCTCTTCCACGTCGTGACACACGCGTTCTTTAAGGCGTGTCTCTTTATGAGCGCAGGATCGGTTATTCATGGATGTCACCACGAGCAGGATATGCGTCGGATGGGCGGTCTCGCCAAAGCGATGCCGTTGACCTGCCTGAGCTACGGCGCCGCGACCCTCGCTATCGCGGGTATCGCGCCGTTCGCGGGATACTTTTCGAAGCACGCTATCCTGGAGTCGTTGGCGCATGCCCACAATCCTTACCTGCTCGCGTACGGTGGTCTGATCGGTGTAGGCGCTACAGCTATCGCGATCTGTACCGCTTTCTACATGACCCGCTCGTTCATTCTCACCTTCCTCGGTTCGTATCGGGGAGAGGGGCATCCACACGAGGCGCCGATGGTTATGACCGCCCCAGTTATGGTGCTTGCGGTCCTCTCGGTTACGGGTGGTCTCGTCCTCAATCACGGTTTCTTTACATACCTTCAGGGACCACTTCCTCCGGTCGCTGAGCACGCCGGTGGAGGAATCCTTGGGTACATCCTCGGTTCCGTTCCAGGAGCTCTTGGTATCGCGGCGGCCTATGTTCTCCTCGTCATCGCTCCAGCGGCGAAGGAGCAGGTACGTAAGGTGCTCTGGCTGGGTGAGAAGCTCTCCGCCGGTAAGTTCTTCGTAGATGAGCTCTTGGGGGTTTTCGTGATCGCGCCGACTCGAACCCTCTCAGGAGTTGTTTCCCGTGTTCTTGATCAATCGGTATCGATCGGCACCGGTAACGCAATCGGCAGTATCAGCCGCGCGATCGGTGAGCTTACCTGCCGTGTGACAACGGGGCAGGTGAGTACGTACGTTCTCTGGATGTTCGCGTCAGCGGCGCTCCTTTTGTATTGTTTTCTTCCGGTGAGGTAGTTTCATGACCATTCCCTGGCCGCCACTCTCTTCCCTTATCGTTGTGCCCGCGCTGGGTGCCCTCGGTTGTTTGGCCCCTTGGTTCTCCTCCAAGATCGACACAAGGGCGCGTTTCGTTCGTGTGTGGGCGCTTGGAGTTTCCATTCTCACCTTGGTCATCCTCGCCGCCATCGCGCGCGCGGCGACGATGTCACACGGAGCGGTCTTGGGTCTTGAGGAGGCTCATCAGTGGATTCCATCACTCGGTATTACCTATCACCTGGAGCTCGATGGTCTCTCCTTCGCTTTCTGTCTTCTGACAGCGGTTATCTCGCTCGCGGTCATCGCGTGGTCGGCTAAGCCGGCGAGCGCTGGGGCAGGGTGGTACGCGCTTCTCCTGTTAGGTGAAGCCACCGTGATGGGGGCGTTCCTCGCAACGGATCTTGTCCTCTTCTACATCTTCTTTGAGGCGATGTTGCTCCCGGTATTGGGCGCGATGGCGCTGTGGGGTGGTGCTCAACGACTTAACGCGGCGCTCAAATTCCTTATCTATACGATGGCGGGATCCTCGCTGATGTTCCTCTCCATCCTCTACCTTGGATGGAACGCTCAAGCGATGGGACATACCCTGAACGGCAACTTCGCGTTTGAGATTACAACCCTCGCGAGCATGAAGATGCTTAATCCAACTGAGCAGCTTGTGCTTGGTCTCGCGTTCCTGTTGGCGTTCGCCGTTAAGATCCCGATTGTTCCCTTCCATGGGTGGTTACCTGACACCTACCGTGAGGCTCCACACGGTGTCGCCGCCTTTACGGCAGCGCTCCTTGGCAAGGTGGGTATCTACGCTGTCATTCGGTTCATGTGGCCGCTGTTCCCCCACTTCATGGCGCAGGCTGGTCCATATATCGCCGCGGCCGGCGCAGTGGCTATCGTATTCGGTGCCTTGGTTGCCATGGCCCAGAAGGACCTTCGATCGCTTCTCGCATACTCCTCGATCTCTCATCTTGGTTTCTGCGTCCTTGGTATCGCGGGTGTCTCCACGATGGCCATGACCGGAGCGGTTTTTCAGGCAGTGAGTCACGGTCTGATCACGGCGGCGCTGTTCCTTACCGTTGGCGCCATCATCGATCGTCAAGGCTCGCGGGACTTTGATCGTCTCGGCGGCTTAGCTCGCTCGATTCCGCTTACCGCCTTCTTCCTGATGATCTTTAGCGTCGCGGCGGTGGCGCTCCCACTTACGAGTAGCTTCGTTGGTGAGTTCCTTATCTTGGTTGGGGCTTGGAAGCTCTTCCCGCAGTGGACACTGGTCGCGCTGCTCGGAGTTGTCTTGGGTGCTGTCTACACATTGACGGCATATCTTCGTACGATGTTCGGTCCGCTTCACGCCACTGACCCTCAAACGGGTGGGGATATTCGTGGTTTCGATGTCGTGGTTCTGGCGGGTCTCGCGGCCGCGATTATCGCGCTCGGTATCTTTCCATCTGATCTGCTCGGCATGATCAGTGCCGCGGTAGAGGTAAGCGCGGGCGCGGCCGTGCTCGCTGACAACAGTATCGCGCAGGCATTTTCTCGATAAAGGATTGTACAGGTAGGTATCTATGAGTGCGCTCGCTCCATTTGCTCCGGTTCTCGCTCTTTCGATAGGGAGTCTTGGATATCTCCTCTCGGGACAATTCCTTGAGAGAACACGGCTCACCTCGCTCTTCGCCCTTGGATTGATTGGGGTCGCGACCTACCTCATCGTTGGTCTCCTGCCCATGGCTCCAACCGTTCCCCACGGTTTTATCATCAATGACTTCTCGAAGTTCTTCGCCGTCCTCGCTTGTCTTGGCGCATTCGTGAGCATTATCGGAACCGCAAGCTCTCTCGCTGAAGAGAAGATCGGGATGCTCAGTGAGTACTACTTCTTGATGCTCACGTCGTTGTGTGGCGCGCTCGTGATGATCTTCGCGTCGGACTTCCTGACTCTCTTCATCGGTGTGGAGGTCGCGTCCCTTGCGCTCTATTGCTTGTGC
>JAIXPR010000415.1 GCA_027486155.1 Pseudomonadota bacterium
AAAACAAAACACTACTCTACTTTCACCGGGCCGTTCCTAAGTTTCCAGATTGACACTACAGATGAGCTCACTGTACGTTAGTTAAAGATGCTTGTAGTAACTTCCCGCTAGTACTCGTTGTACACGGCTGTTCAGAGGTCTTCGGATGGGTGTTCATATTTTAGATCGCGAGTTCACCGCTAAGCAGGTTCAAGAGATCCTTCGAACCTTAACAGGCGGAGATGAAAAGATCGGTCTCGCTCTCCTTAATTACTACGCTCGTACCAATCTCGTTCCAACAACGGGAAAGACCAAAAGCCGTGGTCGCCCAAAGTATTCCTACGCCGATCTCATTCTTTTGTGCTGGCTCTTCCGCATGAAGAGAGAGGGACTTCCGGTTAACAGGTTCCGCCGAGGTATCGACTACCTCCGTAAAAAGCTCCCTAAGCTTCACAAGAACCCCAGCGACATGGTGTTGTTAACGGACAGCAAGCAGCTCTTCATCAAGCATCGCGTCCAAGATAAAGGTGAGATAGCCGAGGTGCTCACGGGCAAGAAGGCTGGTCAATACGTGTGGGCGTACGCGATTGGCTCTCTGATCGAAGAGGTCGATCGCATCATTCAGGAGCTTAAGGAGCCTGACGACGAGACCCAAACCGCGGATCAGGCCGCAGCCTAACCGCCACGTTGCGAGGGCAAAAGGAGAGGGCCTTTCGAGGCCCTCTTTTTATATGGTATGTCTGCTGGCTCAGCCAGCAGGATGTGGGAGCGCACATGAGTAAATCAGCAACAGTAAAGCAGATATTCCAACTCATTTGGGAACGTAAGGCGTGGTGGCTTGTGCCTATGGTGGTAGTATTTCTCCTGGTGGGCCTCCTCATCGTCACAACGGCAGGGAATCCCCTCTCTCCCTTCATTTACGCGCTCTTTTAGAGAGAAGCAAAAAACAGCGGGGCGATACCATCCTTGGCATCACCCCGCTGTTCCGTTTCGCTGCAACGTCGGCGGTATTAGGTTGCCGATTCCACACCGTGAGCTGAAGCGAGAGGCTTTTTCGCTGGTCGCCCTCGCGTTTTTCTCACGATCCCCATCGACAGCTCGTCTTTGAGTCGCTGAATCTCTTTAGGCAATCTCCACCCACCCGGCTTCGGCGAGTCATCATCGCTAAAAAGAAGTTGATTGGATCGCTCGTAATCAACAAGTGCGTCAACAAAATCCTTGGTGGCTCGAATCGAGTACTCACTGACGAAGAACTTAATCGAGCGGTACGAGTGAGCCACTGCCCGGCGTAAATCGCGATCTACCGGAAACATGTTGTCCCCATTTTCCTCGAACGCGCTTCGAAACCGATTGGCGAGTTCCTCGACGGTCGTCAGATCGTCCCACTCCATCATTTCGATTACGCGATGGGCCTTGGTGCGCTTCCCTTCTCGCAAGACAATAAATCGCGCGACAAACGCGGTTCGCCGCGCACGAATAATAGCCTTATCCAACTCCGCGGGAGAGGAAAGGTTAGTCTCAAGAACTTCCGTTTTCATTTTGACACCACTTCAGAACCGCTAGAACCACATGAAGAACACCTGAGCCAGACTGGACACCTGCGTTCAAATGTAGTTTCGGAATGGGCGCGGCATTTCTTAAGAACTATTCAAGGGAGGGGCCAATCAAACCTCATATCAACAACTTAGAGAGTCCCCTCAAGACGCTTGCGCTCGTCCAGCCCCTCCTTACCGAGAGCCCACCCTTTCGTGACACTCCGTGAGAAGTCTGGTGTAATCCCCCTATGAGTCGGCTCTCTCAATTCCTCACCGCGTTCAAGCAGACCAAGCTCTCGATCTTAGTGGACGACCTTAGCTCCTCTCGAGCGGCTCTCGTTGCTCCAGCGCAGGACATCACCCCCGAACAGGTGAATCGAATTCTGACTATCTCCGGCGGCCTCACCTTCGTGGCGCTCTCACCCGAGCGAGCCTCGGCATTTCTTCTCTCCACGATGACGCGCCCGTCAAGTTTGAGACCCCAAACGCTTCCCGTGTCTCAAATGGCTCAATATGTCTCCGTTGAGGCTCGAGAAGGGATCACCACCGGCATCAGCGCGGCGGACAGAGCAAAGACCCTTCACATTCTCGGAGCGGAGATCGCTCAGCCTCGCGCTCTCGTTAAACCGGGCCATATCTTCCCGGTGGAGACTCGATCTGGAGGCGTGTTAGTCAAAACGGCGATTCCGGAAGGAGCCCTGGATGTAGTCACTATGATCGAAGCGACAGACGCCGCCCTGTTTGTTGACCTTCTTACCAAAGACGGCGAACTCATGACCGAGCGGCAAGCGGAAGATTGCGCGCGACAAGAGCAGCTTCCTCTCGTCACGCTATCAGAGCTCATCCGCTATCGACTGCAGCAGGAGTCCCTCGTTCAGCGGGTTGCGGAGGCGACACTCCCTACAACGTTGGCCGGAGAGGTTCGCGCTGTCGTGTACCGCTCCCACATAGGGGATATCGAACATGTCGCCCTTGTGAAGGGAGATGTCAGAGGCGATACTCCAGTGTTGGTTCGAGTCCAGGCGGAGCATACAGTTCCGGATGTATTCGGTGGATTCTCGCCAGCGACCCGCTCACACCTTCAGAACTCACTACAAGAGATCGGAGAGCGGGAGCGAGGAATCCTACTCTACCTACGACGACCATTTATGGATCCCAAGGGAATCGCCGTGCAACATTTGAAAGAGCCTCCCACCTCCCACTCCGTGAGAAGGATGCGTGAGTATGGTGTTGGAGCCCAGATTTTGAGAGACCTGGGTGTCACGCATGTGGAGCTTCTGACCTCCTCAACTAACCTGCTTGAAGGGCTGCCAAGTTTCGGAATAACGGTCGTCGCCCAACACCCGATCCCCCAACACGTTTCAACCTCAGGACATACCGTATGAGTGACATCACCTTCGCTGACGTTGTTCACCAATCCGTTTCTCTCTCCAAGAGCGATCCGGCTGAAAACCTTATTCTTACGCTCATCGATACTCGGTGGTTTCAACGCTTGCGCGACATCAGTCAAACAGCGAATACCCGACTCGTGTACATGTTCTCCGAACATTCCCGCTTCGGTCACTGCCTAGGAGTCGCGTACCTCGCGAAGCTTGCTCTCGGAAAGCTCAGTAAACATTTCCCAGAGGATGTCGCCGCGTATCGTCCCGCCATCCTCGTAGCCGCTCTCTTACATGACATCGGCCATCTCGCTCCGGGCTCACACACGGCCTTTAAAACCTGGTTCCCCGGACAACCCGATTCACATGAGGAACTCGCGGAGATCGTCATCACTCAGGATCCAGAGATCTCAACTATACTGCGAGAGTTCGATCCGTCACTCGCGGGAACCGTTTTGCGCATATTGGAGGAATCTGACGAGGTCCCACCGTGGACATGGCAGATAATCTCTGGCGGGGGATGGAACGTCGATCGTGGCAACTGGTCGACGGTAGACAGCGTTCTCGCGGGAGTAAGCTATGGCAAATACAACATCCCCGCGCTTGTTGACTCAATTCTAATCACCAAGGACAAGCAACTCGCGCTCATGGAGAATAGACTGGACGCGATGCTCCACTTCATGGTCTCCCGCCACGCGATGTACCGGCAGATATATCAACACCGCGTCCTTCTCGCCGCGGACATGCTGAACAAAGCGGTGGTGCAACGAGCCCGAGATCTCGGCTCCAAGCTTGAGTTCGCGGATGATGTCATGCGACTAGCTCTCGCCGCGAACACCGTTCAGGATCTAACACTCGACATGATGTTCGAGATGCGAGAGGCGTGGTGGCGCTATCACATGGCTCGATGGAGTCGCTCCCACGACCCTATCCTGCGCGATCTGAGCGATCGAATCCTTCATCGAAGACTCTTCAAAACCGTTCGCGTCATCGATCCAAACTCTCGGGGGCACATGATGGAGGATGCCACAAAGGCACTGGAGTCTCTCAAGATGGATCCCAGGTACTACCTACACGACATTACGACCGCTGATGTACATTCAGGAGACTCGAAGCAATCGATGCTTGTGCAGCTCGACAACGGACAGGTTGTCACCTTGAGCGAAGCTGATTCGCTCATTCGCTCGATGGCCGCGAACTCAGTTCAGTCACGCCGCTCATGGCTCGCGATGCCCGCGGAAGCAAAGAATCTCATCATCAAACGCTAGAGGCGCGCGCAGTGACCACTCCTCGTTCTCTCCGTTCCTTGTACATCGGCTCCTGGATTTTGGTGGCGTATACCGTTCTTATTATTTTATGGGGCGCTTGGGTGCGCCTATCTGGATCCGGCGACGGCTGTGGAGATCATTGGCCACTGTGCAACGGCGAGGTGGTCCCCCTAGGCCGTGTGACAAAGACGTGGGTAGAGTACTCGCATCGGATATCAACCGCGCTCTACGGTATCCTTATCCTCGTTCAGATTTGGCTCTCGCGAAGGAACTTTGCCCAACGTCATCCCGCTCGGTTCTGGGCTGTGATGACACTGGTCTTTACGATCACGGAAGCGCTCATTGGCCGCCAACTCGTAAAGTCTGGTCTCGTGAATGAGAGCACTGATCTCTCCCGCTTACTTGTGATGCCCCTCCATTTAGTGAACACCTCGCTCCTCCTCTTCTCTGGAGTCATGACTGCGGAGAGTATTCGATACGGTGACGCGCCACGGCAACAACTCTCCCCCGAGCTCAAAAGGCGCGGGATCCTGTATCTCACGGGACTCACGATCGTGCTTATTACGGGAGCGATAGCCGCTCTCGGCTCGCATCTTCTGCCGTCAGAATCCCTGCTTCATGGATTGACTCACGATCTCGCCCCTGACTCGCATCCAGCAGTGCGGTTGCGGATTCTTCATCCATTACTCGCTCTTGCGCTCCCTATCCTGATGCTCCTGTTTGCCCAGCTCTCGGGGATCGCGGTCCGAGGCTCATCTCAAGCGCGGTGGTACTCACGTTTCTCCATAACCTTGGTCGTTGCCATGGGTATCGGACTCTCCACCATCTCCCTCCTCGCCCCTGTATGGCTCAAATTGACCCACCTCTTCATGACCAACGTGCTCGTCATTGTGGCATCCCTCTGTGTGTTTCATTCACTCAGACCCATCCCCAGCCCTCGAAAAACAGAAACGCCGGTTTAATTTGAGGCGATCTACCTCTTTTCCGGCGCGCCGCTCCCTATTATACGGACTTCTCCAACCCCGTTCGCATCAAATGATCGTAGGGAGCGGCATTCGTCCTCGTGCGCTGAGCCGTTTCTCGACCACACCAAGACACATGAGGTCGCTTTTGCTATCATTTGCCGAAACTTTTTAGAGAGTTGGCCCCACCACCTATGAACGAACCTACGCAAAACGGTACGCTTACCTCAGTCCTTACGCTCGCCCGCGCGACATGGGAGTCCACCCATGGGGATCGTGTTCGATTCTTCGGATTTATCATTCTCTCGGTTCTCGCGTACAGCATCGACCTTGTAGTCCCGTGGGCGATCGGATGGATTCTGAATGTGTTCGTTGCTCAAGGATTCACACAAGCTGCCTTCGACGAATCGTTGAAGTACATGGCAGCCTACGTCGTACTTCGTATGTCGATGACGACCTTCCATCACCTCGCTCGATACCTGCAAGGCACCTGCGCATACTCAGCTCGCTTCAACAAACTGGAGGAGGTTTTCGGAGCGCTCGTTGCCTTTCCGCTCAAGTGGCATGTGCATCACCACTCAGGAGAAAACCTCAGCCGACTCAACCGCTCTGTTGGAGCTATCGAGGGAGTTATCAATAACTACCTGTGGCAGATCGTCGACGGTATGGTCAAATTCTTCTTCGCGACCTTCGCGCTGTTTACGCTC
Source organism: Pseudomonadota bacterium (assembly GCA_027486155.1). GTDB lineage: Bacteria > Bdellovibrionota_C > UBA2361 > UBA2361 > OMII01 > OMII01. Next base: position 5,831 of record JAIXPR010000415.1, read on the forward strand.
GATTTTGAGGTAGCGATAACGGTGTTGGTGATGGGCTTCGTCACCGTCGCGATTATGCTTCTGTTCAATCGCCGATTAACGAAGAAATGGCGAAGCAACAATCGATTCTTCGATAAGCTCAATCGGACATGTGTTGATAACCTCTCAAATATCATCACTGTTAAGACGCTGAGACTTGAGAAGCCCGCCTTAACCTACCTCATGAATCAACGAAATGAGGGCTATCGTCTCTGCCGCAAGATCTGGAAATACCAAGAGCTTAAATGGGGCACCATCAGCGCGGGCTACAGCCTCGTCATGGGGAGCTCCCTCTTCATCTTCTTTCGGAACCATGTCGGTGATGACGCCGCCTTTGATGTTGCTCAGGTCTACGTCCTCTTGAATTATCTCGACCGTATCTTCGGAGCTATTACATCCTTCACCGGTTACTATGGAGGAATCATCGAAGCGTCTTTAGCCTACGACGACGCGTCCTCTGTGCTTAA
>JAIXPR010000189.1 GCA_027486155.1 Pseudomonadota bacterium
ACGAGCTCCTGATAAAGCACCCTCAGGTCCTCGGCAGACACGATATTGTAGCTGTTCTTCTGACCGGTGGAGATGGGGGGGAATCTCAACAACGAAACGCGCAAAAGTTTGCGGATGAGTTGGGCATACGAGTCGCTGTGCTTACCAAGGTCCCAAACCAACCGCTCTTCGGTGGGAAAACGGAGGACGTTCTTCTCTCGTACACCCTTGATCGATACCGCAACTCCGGTGATGCCACCTGGCCACTTCTCTTTCCGATGGTGACCAGTGTCGTGAGAGGGATCGACACGCTGCAGGAGACATTACGGCAGCCTCATCTGCGAGTGGTGTTAATAGGAGCTTCTAAACGGGGGTGGACAACCTACCTCTCCGCTGCTGTAGAGCGTCGAATCATCGGCATAGTGCCCGCCGTGTATGAGATGATAGCGATGCGTGAACAGGTGGCTCTCGCACGAGAACGATACGGAAAGGACTCGGAAAAGATACGCCCGTATACCGCTCTCGGTCTCACAGACGCTCTGCTCGAACCTCGTATGGCTACCTTAGTTTCGTGGATAGATCCGGTTGGATATTTTCCGCGACTCTCGATCCCGAAACTCGTGCTCCTGGGAGCAAACGATCCCTATTGGGTCGTGGACTCCGTTCGGGAGTATTGGGACAAGCTTCCTGAACCGAAGATGTTACGAATCTTGCCGAACGTGGGTCACGGTGTCCTTGGGGAGGCAGCGGCCGCGGACGCGATCGTCGCGTTCGTGCGGATGGTGATGAACAACGAAAAGCTGCCGAGCGCCACCTGGAGATTCTCAAGCGTGGCCGATGGAGTCGCGATGGTAACGGGGATGGGCGCTGAACGTCTCACACGATGCACCGTGTGGCGAGCAACCTCCGGCGATACGGATTTTAGAGATTCGGTGTTTGCCTCAAGCGCGTGCGATATCGCGAAAGATGGAAGGGGATTCAAGTCAATCTTTCCAGTGCCAGCGAGTGAGAATACGGCGGTGTTCGCGGATGTGGAGACCGTGAGAGGAGGTCGTACGATCCTCCTCTCCACGGAATCTCAGGTCTACCTGAGAAATGTGTCACCTCTAGGACGGTGACGTCAGGGATTAGTAGGTCGGATGGCTCTTTGAGCTCCACCCAATTACCTCGTAGCCCTGCTTTTGGAGGCAGTGCTCAACGAAGCGTTGGTACGACGGTGTTCGCTCATTCATCTTGCTCGCGGCATGGAGTACACCGATAACGCCACCAACCGCGGCACCAGCTCCCGTCGCTCGACCAGCGTTGCTACCGGTTATAACACCAGCAAGCGCGCCGGTTCCCGCGCCCACAGCGCCACCAACGAGACCCTCCTTCGCCATCTCGCCGTACTGGTTCGGTTGCTTGATGTACTCATCCGCGAGAGCGAGACAGTGATTAACATCCGCGTTTACCTGACCACGAGCGGTTTTGTTGAGCTTATCGTTTGGAAAGAGGTCGGGGGTTTGTGGTGTCGTCATCGACGCGCAACCAACAGAGCTAATCAACGCAAGGGCTACAAATGCTTTTCGCATACATCCTCTCTACAGGTTTTATGTACTGGTGAAGTTCTTTGGTTCATACGTACCAATCGCAGCCCCTCTCACCTTATGGCCCAAGGGGGTGCAGGGCACGGTCGAACTGCTAAATTTCTAGCCCAACTGGCTGACGGCCACAACGGTTATACCCCGTTCAGGTAACCGACACATTGTCGTGTAATCTCGGCTATTTTGGCATCGATTCGATCATTGTACATGCCCGTCGCGACCTCGGCTCTGTCTTGCTCGTCCCCGGTAATAACCCCAGCGACCGCGGAAAACGGGATGATGGCCCGGGCTCCAGATACGACCTGTTTCGCGACAGATGCCTTGTGCTCCTCGAGGTACGCGATGTCCCGCCGCGCGGTTACGCAATTCACGGGCGCCTCCAGTCGCTCTTTAACCTGTGGATCGATAGTTGGCATCGGTGCGTGGTTGGTCCGAGCGCATCCTGCGACACATACCGACGCGAGCACGGCGGGAAGTGTAAGGTGAAGAAGTGTTGTTTTCATGGTGACTCCAGGAGGTGCAATCAGTGCCTACTGTTCAGATAGCCTGGCTTCTCGGAAAGCTCAAGCTAAACTCGTCGCTGAGCACCCCTCATATCTTGGTTATGTATCGCGGAGGCGCGGAGAACGCGAAGTTCGCAGATGACGATCGATGAGATCCTGCGCTCTCCGCGTCTTCCGCGCCTCCGTGATAAGGCACCTAAAAACTTGCATCCCTGGAGAGAAAAGTGGAGTGGAGTTCTGTCCAATACTTTCTAGCGTACCTGGCTCGTGGTATAGTAACTCCCTTCGTCAAACTGCCGTTTGAGCGATTCCCCGGCAGGTGTTTATCCAGAGGGGACGGGGAACATACCCCATAGGCGTCAAATCGTTGTTTACTCAAGGTAAACGCAACCTTCCCGCCCTCAACATCATCAAGATTACAGGGACTCTGTATCACCGGGAGGAGCGTTTATGAACGAGGAGTGGGATATCGCCGAAGCGTTGTTCGAGATGCGGCAGCGGTATACCGAACAGTTCGGCCCTCTTCATCCGATTGTGGCACAGCTCGACCCGGAGCTGTTGTATGTCGTTCTCGAGATGGCATTAGAGGATGGTCTTGAGATCGACGCCCCTTCGATTGAGCGAGCGCTCAGCGAGGTCGATCAACGGGTCGCGTTTTTCGTGGAACTAGATAAGTGATATTTCGACCAGAGATCCAACCAACTAAACCTTCGCCCGCCGCGGGCCCCGCTCAAAGCGAGGCGAACCTTGCCAACACCGGCCGCTGCTATAGAGATGTCCACGAGGCTCTCGCCGCTCTGCCAGAGATCGTCAGGAGCATTGAAGCTAAGACTGGATGGAGGTTCGACCGCTCGATGATTGACTTCCCGGTGGTTAGCGCCAAAGAGATGGAACGCAGGTGTCTTGAAGATCTAACCCGGAGAACTGGAATCCCAACTACCACGCCAGAGGCACCCGAGGGGCGCGAGGTCGCGGCAAGGCTGTTGAGCGCTCATCATCGGAGCGCCATCGCGATGTACTTGCCTTCAGAGCGTGTCGTCGTGATAAACGAGGACAGGCTTCGCGAGGTATCAAAGGATTCCGTGAAGAGCTCACTTCATCACGAGCTCACGCGCGCAGCGCAGCAGCAGCGCTTTCCAGAGTATCTGGCTGGCGTTGACGGCCTGGCTCGGCAACAGATCCTTTTGGAGAAACACGGCGGCGATCTTCCGCTCGACACCAGGGTGCAAGAGGCGCAGCGTCTCACCGATCAGGTACAGGCGAGATTAGCGCTCTGTGAGTGTCAGGCGCTTGAGCTACGAAAGCGCTACGAGCGTGAGTTCGACCTCCATCCGGAAGTTAAGCAGGGTCCGATAGAGGTCGCACTTGGAATGAGCTCTATGCGTACTACCGGTGGCGCGAACAAGATTCAGCGGTACATCACAGGGCAGGAGATCATCTCCAAGCTTTATGATCACGGCACTCATCAAGTAGACTCTCTGTTTCAGCATCCTCTATGGGCGGATACCCTCTTTCGGAGTTCTGTGCCGGAAAGAGCTACCGAGAAGGGGCCCACGCGGAGGGGCGCCTACGCGCCCCGTCCAAAGTAGATCTCTTGGAGTCGATCGTCAGTTCTCACCCGCTCGGGAGAATCATCGAGAACGACCCGCCCCTCTTCGAGAACGACGATACGATCGCAGAACTTCTGAATAAAGGTGATGTCATGTTCAATGATGAGTACCGTCCTCC
>JAIXPR010000170.1 GCA_027486155.1 Pseudomonadota bacterium
ACCGAGGAAGACGACGCCGGCGATGACAACACCGAAGATGATGAAGCCGCGAAAAAGCTTACGAGCGATGAAACCAGCCATGCCGACATAGGCACCGGTGAATCGGTCGAATACGGAGTTAAATCCTTTGAAGAATCGTCCCATTAACCCGGTCGATGGGGTGGCTGGTCGTAGCAATACCGAGCACAAGGCCGGGGTGAGAGTAAGGGCGCCCACCGCCGAGAAGAGAACCGACACGGCGATCGTCACGGCGAACTGCTGATAGAACTGCCCCGTGATACCTCCCATAAATACGACCGGAACGAAGACGGCGCAGAGGATAAGCGCGATAGCGATAACCGGTCCCGCCACCTCCTCCATCGCTTTGTTCGTCGCCTCACGGGGTGAAAGCCCGTGTTCAATGTGATGCATGACCGCCTCGACCACAACAATGGCGTCATCAACCACGATACCGATAGCGAGGACGAGTCCAAGGAGCGAAAGGACGTTCACCGAGAAGCCGAGCGCTGGGAATACAGAGAAGGTAGCTATGAGAGATACCGGCACCACCAAGATCGGAATCAAGGTCGCGCGCCAACTCTGGAGGAAGATAAACACGACTATGAGGACGAGGATGATCGCGTCTCGAAGGGTGTGAATAATCTCATCGATACCTTCCGTCACCGCCTTCGTCGTATCGAGGGAGATGATATACTCAATATCATCCGGGAAGCGGGCTTTAAGCTCATCCATCGTCTTCCGTACAGTGTCAGCGACTTGTAGCGCGTTCGAACCGGGAACTTGATAGATGGCTAATACCGCGGCATCATCGCCATTAAAACGCCCCTTCGCGTTATAGAGCTGGGTGCCGAGTTCAATCCGGGCAACGTCCCGAAGTCTGATCAGAGTTCCCGTGGTATCATCGGATTTAATAACGATCTCTCCAAACTGCTCCGCGCTCTCAAGACGACTGGACGTTCGCACTACAAGGGTCGTGTCCGTTCCCGGAGGAGCGGGAGGACCACCGATCTGACCCGCCGGGGCGATCACGTTCTGTTGTTGAATCGCGCGATACACATCTGACACGGTCAAGGAGAGCTGCGCCAATTGATCCGGCTTGACCCAGACACGCATAGCGTAGTCGCTACCACCGAATTGGTTCACCTGCCCCACTCCACCGATTCGGGCCAAAGCGTCGAGAACGTTGATCGAGGCGTAGTTACTGAGGAAGGTATTGTCGTAGGTACCCTTCGGGGAACGAAGGGTCACCAGTAGGAGGGGGAATGAGAGGGATTTCTTTACCGTAACACCAAGACGCTTTACCTCCTCGGGGAGGCTCGCTTGGGCCTCACTTACTCTGTTCTGAACGAGGACGTTCGCCATATCGAGGTCGGTCCCAACCTCAAACGAGACACGAATCGATGCGGTTCCATCGTTCGCGTTGATACTTCGCATGTAGATGGAGTTCTCAACGCCGTTAATCTTTTGCTCAAGGGGCGTGGTAACAGACTGCTCTACGGCGAGCGCGTTGGCGCCCGAATAGGAGGCGTTAACCTGAATCTCCGGAGGAACCACGTTCGGGTACTGTGAGATCGGCAGTCCCATGATAGTTACGAGACCGAAGATGACGAGCACAAGCGATAGCACGATCGCAACTGTTGGCCGTCGAACGAAGAAATACTCTTTCATCTTTCCCTCCAAGGAACTGGAACGAGGCGATTAGCTAACGGTCTTGGCCTTGACGGTAATGCCGTCGCGAAGTCTCTGGATTCCATCGACAGCCACAAGTTCGTGTTCACTGAGTCCGGACTCAACGACGCGAGAATCCCCAGCATCAGCTCCGACCTCAACGTTGCGTACATGAACCGTGCCGTCCGGGCCGACAACGAACACCTGATACTTTCCTTGAATCTCCTTGAGCGCCCGCTTGGGGACAACCAAGACATCATTACGAGTTTCAGCTATCGTCTTAATCTTCGCGAACATACCTGGACGAATTCGCTTCGTGGGGTTAGGAAATGATGCCTCCGCCGTGATAGCGCCCGTCTGAGCGTCGATATTGCGGTCAACCGAAACAAGCTCTCCAAGTTCCGGGTGCACGGAGCCATCCGCGAGGATGAGCTGTAACACCCGCTTCTCTCGATTAGGCCCCTGTCTCTCAGCGAGTCCGGAGAAGTAGAGGTACTCACCCTCCGTTACGGGGAACCTCACATGGATTGGATCAATCTTTGAAACGGTATTGAGAACTGAGGTGTCCGGCCCCTTCCCCACCAACTCTCCTACCTTGAATTTAGAGATACCGATCAGTCCTGAGGTGGGTGCCTTAATCTTCGCGTAGCTTAATTGAATTTCAGAGGCCTCAACCTGCGCCTTAGCGGCATCGACCGCGCCATCAGAGACACCCTTACGACCGATAGCGCCGTCGAGCTCTCGCTTACTCACCGCGTTAATATCAGCGAGCGGACGAATACGTTTCAGGTCGATGTCAGCCTGCGTCTGTCGGGTGAGCGCCTCAGCGAGAGATCCCTTCGCTTGAGCGACCATGGTGAGGAGAGGAGCATCGTCTATCGAGTAGAGAAGCTGCCCCTCCGTTACCTCACCTCCATCTTGAAAGTGGATCTCTTGAAGCACTCCCTCAACGCGCGCCCGGACCTCAGCGTCAATCGCTCCCTTGGTGCGACCAACAAACTCCGATGACAGCACGACATCTCTCTTGCCGATATCAACAACAGAGATCTCAAGTTGCGGGGCCTCGGGAGCCTTCTCCTTGGATCCGCATCCTGTTACTCCGAGCACTACAGCGCCCGCTGCGCCCACGACACACCACCAAGAAGAAACAACCTTCATTCCTCACCCCTTACGAGCCCTGACGGACATCATAGACAGTCATATTTTGAGGGTTGGTATATCACTTTTCTAAACCGCCTTGATACTCTAAGAAGCGTGTCCATCGCTCGTTCATTTCCCTCTTGATGTGTTCATGGTTCGTGGGGTCGAGGCTCCGTGAGTAATCAACAAAGCGAATCGCGCCGCCCCGTCACTAAGGGAAGAAAAGACCAAACGTCTCCGAACATGGCGGGCACCACATTTCGTTACAACAGATTGATTTGATTAGCTTTTCTTGCGCGCCATCTCAAAGCTCTCTAGAGTAGCCCGTAGTAGTTAGTTTTATGAGGTTTTGTGTATGAAGCTCGCCGGTCGCTCCCTCGCCTCCACCTTGGCTATCCTTGGCATTCTCGTCCACAGCGTCACATCGTCACCGTCCGCGGTCGCGGCAGGCGCTGATTACGATGGAAACGGATTCTCGGAGATCCCCGTGCTTGTACCGAGCACCGGAGGGGCTCTCGAATGGAGACTCTTCGATCCCGCCTCAGGCGCGACCAGCGCCTTTCTTGCCAACTTCGGGAAACTTGGGAATGGCATTATCATCGCCAATTGGCTCTACCCGAAGGTGACCTCGGCCGGGGTGCTCAGCAAACCCAGCACCGCCAGCAAGGGCCGTATGGTATGGACCATTCGAACGAATGTTATCTCAGGCAAAGGGACCTCTAAAGCAAAAACTATCAAACAACACCAAAAGTTCTTGGGGCGCCCGGGCGACACCATCGTCACGGGTGGTGATTTTAACGGTGACGGGATCAGCGACGCCGTCGTTCTAGCGAACAGAGGAACGGGATTCTACAAATGGGGCCTGAGAGCAAACTTTTTCCTCGCCTCGTATAACCCCGGACTCAACGTCAATCGGGCGTATTTTGACTTCGGAGTTCTTGGTCAGGACATCCCGTTCTACCTCAATCCCGAGGGCGATCGCGATTGGTTCGCGGTCCTCCGAAAATCGGGAAAAACCTACAATATACTCATGACGCAACCGTTCACGCGAGAGACTCGCACGATCCAAGTCGGACGTCTGGCGGACGGAACTCATCCACCAGTACCACTTCAACAAGATGACGGTAGCGACCACCTCGTTTTCTGGGCAGTTTCCGCAGGTTCAACAAACCTCGTCGTCAAAAATCTCCAAGGACGAACGGTATACTCAACCGAAGTGCCGATCGCGGGAACGGTCACCGTGGGAAACTATGGGCCGGGAGCTGGTGAGGAGATCGCGGTTAGCGCGAAGGGAAGATTCTTTATCATCAATCCGATCACGGCGCGC
>JAIXPR010000226.1 GCA_027486155.1 Pseudomonadota bacterium
GTTTATCTTCTTCAGCCTCGCGTGTGTGAAGCGATTCTCGGAACTGCTGGTGCTTCAGCAACGCAAAGAGCACCGTACGTGGGGACGAGGGTACGCTGTAAGCGACATGGAGCAGGTAGCTTCATTTGGAACGGCGAGTGGCTATATCGCTGTCTTGGTGTTAGCGCTGTACGTGAGTGGAAAGGAGGTCGCCGCCCTCTACGCGAATCCCACGGTTATCTGGATGGCTTGCCCCCTCCTTTTGTACTGGATTAGTCGTATTTGGTTGTTAGCGCGAAGAGGATTTGTGCATGATGATCCTTTGGTCTTTGCGCTTCAGGACAAAGTTACCTATGTTGTAGCGGCGATAGGCGCGCTTATCTTTTTCGGCGCGAAATGGTAATGTCTTCACCATGCGAAGTCCCCTCGAAGTACGCGCTCATATAAACTCACGCCGAGTAACTGAGTCTGGAAGTCATTCTGCCAGCTCCATGGATAGAGTTCCGCGACTCTTGTGGCGTAGTTGGATCCTGGTGCCGAGACTTCTTCTTGTCTCCCTCCTGGCGACCTCATGCGCCCTGCCACGTGACAACACTACATTCTCGCTTTCTCAGCGCACCGGTGCCGCTGAGGAGGCGGTATTCGCGTCGAGTAAGGACCTTCGGGTGGCGGGGCTCGTAAGTGAGGCGATCGGTTTCGCCAACAACGGTCGACTCCTTAATGCTGAAGCGCGTCTTCGTCAGGCTCTTTATCTTGAACCGGCTAACGACCGTATCGCGTTTAATCTGGCTGTGATTATCAATCAAATGGGGCAGAGTGACGAGGCGCGCGGTATTATGGACTCCCTCCTCATGAAGGAACCACGCAACCCGACCTATCTTCAAGCATTGGCCGACATTTTGGAGTCTCAGGGGGAGCATGAGAGGGCGAAAACAAAGCTCAAGGAATCGTTCTCAATCTTCACCTCAGCGGGGAATCGAGCCAGAGCGTCTTTAGTGGCTCGCTCGATATCCAACATCGCCTTCGGGATGGGAAATGAGCAAGAGGCGCTCTGTTACTCATATGAGGCGCTCTCGCTATCCCCGACACCAGCTCAGGTTTCGGCTCACGCCAGGCTGTTAGTGGGGCTCAACCTCTTCCGCGAGGCGATTGAATTCATCCGATCACGCAAGGCCCTGGCTAGTGAGCCAGGGGCGTTCCACGCTCTCGCTATGGCGTCGTTCGCTGAGGGAGATTTTAAAGGAGCGCTTGAGGCCGAGGATAACGCCGCGGGTCGTCTCGGCCAGGCTCCCCAACTTTCTCAAGAGATAAATACCGCGTGGTGGTTGATGCGGACGCGGGTGTCCCGAGAGGGCGGGGTTAGCGAAGGGAATGAGGAGAGTGAAGAGAAGATGGCGGAGTTCAAAGAGGACGCCAGTCAATTCGCTGATAGGCAGCCCTATGAACTGGTTATGTGGCCCGCGGCGTTGCGCCGAGAGCTCGTTACCGAGACCTCGACTGACGAAGGTTAGCGAATACGGCGAAACCTACTAGTAATCTCACTTTGGAACGCACCTCAAAACTTCGTTGACGGTCACGACTACGTGTTACGTCCAACGTAAACCGATAGCCGTGGACGTTTATCGTCTCCCGTCAGACGTAGCCGTCAGCGCCAGCCTCAGTGTTACTACCCTGAAAATCGAACATTAGGCGAAGCTCCATAGAGCTAGGTTGGCCCTCGCTTCCCTAGAACGGATCAGGGTCAGAGTCGTTCGCGGCCATCATCGAGATATCTGACTCATCGAGATTATCGAATCGAGTGAATTCGCCTGAGAAGGCGACCCGAATCGAACCGGTAGGTCCGCTACGTTGTTTGCCGATGATGATCTCGGCGACGCCTTTATCTGGGGTGTCTTTGTTGTAGACCTCATCGCGGTAGATGAACATGATGATATCGGCGTCCTGCTCGATCGCTCCCGATTCTCGAAGGTCAGAGGTCATCGGACGTTTGTCATTACGTGACTCTACTGAACGATTCAGCTGTGAAAGCGCCACTACGGGAACGCTCAGTTCCTTTGCCAATGCCTTGAGTGACCGCGAGATGTCTGAGATCTCCTGCTCTCGGGAGTGACTGTAGGCAGGGCTTCGCAGGAGTTGTAGGTAGTCCACGATAACCAGACCAAGGGGGTGATCTCGGTGAAGTCTTCGCGCTTTCGCGCGCACCTCGGTAATCGTGAGGGCTGGTGTATCGTCAATAAAGATATCGGCTTCGGAGATTCGACTCGCCCCATCCACGATGCGCGCGAAATCTCGCTCTGTGAGCTCTCCGGTTCGAACCGCGGAATTGCTGATGCGCGACTCGCTGCACAACATTCGAAGCACGAGCTGCTCTTTCGACATTTCGAGAGAGAAGAGAGCTACCGGTTTTCGATAGTGGATACCGCAGTACTGAGCCCAGCCAAGGACGAGAGCGGTTTTACCCATCGCTGGACGGGCCGCCACAATCACGAGGTCAGACGGCTGAAAGCCCGCGGTCATCTTATCGAGCTTGATCAGCCCACTCGGAACTCCGGTTACCGGCTCTTTTTGATCGTAGAGCTTTTCAACCAGTCGAATCGAATCCTGCACCACGTCGCTTACTCGGGCGAACGCTCCCTGCGTCTTGAAATCCGAAACGCCCAGGATTCGTTGTTCAGTTCCGTCGATGAACTCCTCGATGTCACCCTCAAGTTCGAAGGCTGAGTTAATGATATCTGTTGACTCGTGAATAATACGCCGGCGAATCGCCATCTCTTTGAGTACCTTCGCGTAGTATCCAACGTTCGCGGCGTTGGGTACGGAGGAGGCGAGATACGACAAAATGGTGGAGCCGCCGATCGCGTCGAACTGGCCCATGTTTCGAAGTTGCTGTCCGAGCGTGATGATGTCGATCGGTTCACGCTTGTCCGCCAGAGTGACCATCGCCTCAAAGATGGTTTGATGGCTCGCTTTGTAGAAATCTTCGGCGCGGATACGCTCGAGGCAGATATTAATCGCTTGATTGTCAAGCAGGATGCCGCCGAGAACCGATTCCTCGGCCTCGAGCGCTTGGGGGAGAACTCGTCCTCCGGGTGGTGCCGATCGGGGA
>JAIXPR010000108.1 GCA_027486155.1 Pseudomonadota bacterium
GGAAAGACTTTTGAAGTCGCCCGGTCGTGCCTACAAGCTCACCGTGCATCCCCCCGCGGTAATCGAAAGACACCGCTTCATGCGGAGTTCGTCGAGCGGTGTCGTACGCCCGCTGCAGAGCTACCTGATAGGGCTTCAGATCGTTGACCGCTTCAGTGCCCTCGCTCCCCCTATCTTCCGGGTGAACCGCAGGCATAGTCAGCCGCTCGCCTCCGTGAGTAGTCGGTCCGCTCTCGGTGTTCAATGCTCGTTCTAATGATTGGTTCGCGCTCACAGGGGACCCAACTCTCAATAAAGCCTCTCGGTGTTATGGTGACCGCAGCTAGGGTTGTTACGTAGGCTTGCGAGGGAGTGGGGCGAGATAATCCTCTGTGAATCCGATAAGATACAAGAGACGGAATCCTCGCTGTACCATGGGACTCGAAGTGTCGTGCCCACGGGCACGGCGTGCGGTCGCTCCGATCGATTCATTATGGCGTTGTTAGAGGTCCATGCGCGAGTGGCCTGTAGCATCCTCCACGACCTTGACTTCGGCGGTGGCAAGTCCGCACGCCTTCGCCATGGCCATAAAGAACGCTACGTTTTGAATAAGTCTTGGGTACTCTTTCGAGGGAAAAATATTCATGTAATTCACTAAAGCGAGTGAAAAGCAGCTGAACTTTGATGAGTTCCAACTACACAAGAGAAAATTCACTCCATTGAGTGAGTTTAAGGCACACCTTGACCTTGCAGTGCTTCAGTGACGATCCACGCTCTGCCTGATCGCCAGTCGAGGGCTCCCGCACAGACCCGCTGATTTCAGAGCTCAGTCGTCAACGCCCCACCAGGCTTCACACGCCTACGGTGTCAGGTGCACGAGCGGGCCGCCCCTCTCGCCACGCCACAAGCTCCTTCGCTCCGTGCCAAAAAAAAGGCTCCTTAATCGCGTAGGCGATATCCGCTACGGTGTGCGCGAGAATGATCGACCAAAACTGCGAAGCTCCAGCGGCAAAGAGTCCACCAGTAGCCGCACCCATCACCGGCATCACCCAGAAATCAGAGGGGAGGTGCGCGAGGAAATCATACTGAATCACTTTAAACTTCCGGCGTAGTCCGTGGCGACATACACGTCCATCCACAAACCAATCGCGCCGCTCCTTCCACATCATTCCGGCGTAGTACGCGAGCAGGTAGGTCCCGTACCCAACAACACTTGAGACTAACGCCACAGCCGATATGAACCCGGCCTCACTCCGCGCGAACTCAAAATATCGTAAGCCCGGGGATATCATCGACATGATGGCGGTTGTCACGAGTGTGCTTGGGAATCCCGCGAGGATGCAGATCGGGATCGCCATCCACTCCTGCCTGAGGGATTCCTTGAAGAAATCAGCGACCTTTCCTACCCATGATGAGGAGAGATTAGATGATGGAGATGTCGCTTGAACGCGATCGCTGTTGGAAGCGCGTGTCAGCGGACGCAACCCTCCGAGAGGCTTCCCATCTTCAGCTCGTAAAACCTTCGCTTGGATGAAGGGTTGGTAGTACGGAAGGAGACGGTCCTGGACCTCGGGGATATTCCAATCCTGTCCCGTTATGGTGCGTCGGCAGTTCGGCGCGCCGCAACGACACCGTAAGGTGAACGCGTCATCATTTGAGGCAACGCAGGTAGCATAGTCGAGGGTGATAGGCTCTCCCTTCTTGATGTTACGCAACGCGACTAACGCTATAGCCCCCGAAAATCCCACACTGGGATCGCATGAATGATTAATTCGCTCCCCCACTCCGATGTCCGATTCATCCCTCGGCCCGAGAAAGAGATCGTCCGCGACCTGAAAGGGGAAATGTTGAAGGGTCGGAGGGAGCCCCTCAAATTCAGCGGACGTTGTAACGACACCACCAAACATCACAACGAGCGTGCCAGCCGCGATAGCCTCACGGGCCACCACACCGTAACCACAATCAGGAGTCTCAATTATCTGAAGAGACGAATGAATCCAGTTAGAACCGCGAGCCGAGCCGATCTGTTCGGCCGCTTCGTTCGTGTGCGACATACTATGGTCAGCGTCGCGAACAACTTGAGGCACTGAAACCATAAAGACCCCACACAATCATCTCTACACGTCGGGCTGAACAATAAGCCGAAGCCGCGTAAGTCTAAAGAGGATAATTCAAAATGTCGTTATACTCTCCGTGGATTACCTAACTCCTTGGTAGCTCAAAGAGTTAGGGTATCCCTGATATCGTCACCACATAACTGGTTAAGCGTTCACCAGGGTCGACCGATCTAGATTATAGAAGGGTATCAGGGAGATCCAGACCACATGGGGCTTCGACTCAAGAACGCCATCGCTGTCACAAGCGTATTCGCTACGATCATCGTGGCGACCTATCTCCTTTTTACCAGCGTTATTCTCCGAGAGTTCGATTCGATTGAGCGCGAGAAAACAGCACTCAACATGAAGCGAGTGTTTCAGAGCCTCGACGCCGTAATTGAGGACCTGCGAAGTCGCACCATCGATTGGGCTCGCTGGGATGAGACCTACGACTTCATACAAGGCAAGAACAGGTCCTACATCGAGACAAACGTCACCTATGAGGCGGTTGCTCCCTTCGAACTCGTTCACATAGTCTTTCTATCAAAAGATAAAAAGGCGCTCTTCGCGCAGGAGGTTGTACCAGCGGAGGAGACGTTGCGTCGCGTAGACCCGACGACTCTATCGGCGATCACAACACATCCAGCGATCGCGTCCTACCTCGCGACCCCCAAGAGCGGCTCATTCTCAGGCATCATTCCACTCAACAACGAGCGTCTCTTTATCTCGATAGCCCCAATCACCGACAATCAGGGCAAAGAGGCATCTAACGGTTTCCTCATATTTACCCGAGCATTCTCTTCGTCTCTCGAGCAACAGATTCGCAAACGCACCCAATTAGAGCTCTCTTTTACCCGGATATACGGACCCGAAGCGAGAGACGTGCCGCACCGTGAGGGAGAGACGTATCGCGCCGAGATCATGACGCGGGGAGATGAAATAGAGGCCCTGGGCACCGTCTACGATAGTGTCGGGGAACCGCTGATCTCGATCTCCCACCGAGCTCCTCGCGCTATTTACCAACAGGGTAAAGCGTCACGAGATTATATGGTATCACTTATCGCGATCTGTCTCGTACTCGCGAATATCATCCTGATTACCTTCCTCAATCAAACGGTCATCGGCCGTCTTGAACGGTTCGCGAGCCGAATCCGCATGATCGCGTCGACGAAGGACTTCTCGCTCCGAGTGCGCGAGGATGGACGGGACGAGATCGGGAGCGTGATCGAAACATTCAACGCGCTCATCAAAACCACCGAGGCAACCACTACACAACTCGCCGACGCCCGGGATGAGGCGCTGCGAGCTACACAAGCGAAGAGCTCCTTCGTCGCGCACGTCTCTCACGAGCTGCGCACACCTATCCACAGCCTCTCCGGTCTTTTGAGAATCCTCTTCAAAGGGGAAAGCTCGCCAACGAAACGCGCGTACATACAGATGGCTCAGGACTCGGCGGCGACACTCCTGGCCACGATTAATAACATCCTGGATCTCTCTAAAGTAGAATCCGGCGCTGTAGACCTCCAGCACATTCCCTTTAGTCTTCGACAAACCGTTCGAGCCGCTGTTCGTAGCGTCACCCCGAGAGTGGATGACAAACCGAACCTCTCATTTCTTTTCGACATCGAGCCCGGAGTTCCCGATTGCTTTATCGGCGATCCCCTGCGCCTTCAGCAGGTCTTGGTGAACCTACTCACCAACGCGACCAAATTTACCCACGAGGGAGGAATATCACTCCGCGTTTCTCCCCAAAAAATGGATACCGAACGGGCCTTCCTTGTCTTCCAGATAACGGATACCGGTATCGGCATGACCGAAGAGCAGGTCGCGCGTATCTTCAAACCGTATGTCCAAGCTGACGAAACGATTCAAACAACATACGAGGGCACCGGGCTCGGACTCTCCATCGTCAAAACGATATGCGACCAACTGGGAGGCACCGTATCCGCTTCGAGCATACCGAATCGGGGGACGACCTTTACCACCATCGTGCCGCTCACTCGCGACCAGAGCGAAGCGGAAGCTCCCCTACCACAGCAACCCCTCCGCTGCGTACTCATCGACGACTCACCGAGCTTTACGAGCTGGATGATCGAGGGGTTAGCCCGTTACCAATGTTCGGTGGACGTACTCTCCCCATCAGATGAGAACGCGCTCGGAAGACTAGTTTCGGGGATATACAATCCGGACCTCGTTCTCATCTCGCCTCGAGCGAGCGAAACCCCTCTTCTCATTGAACACCTCTACGAAATGGGAGAGCGCTTAACGTGTCCCATTATCACCTCACTGAGAGCCTCAGATATGGTCGCCCACGAGCGGATGCAGTCCCTCGGCCGCCTCACTAGCACTGACGCCCCGACATCTCCCGAAGAGGTGCTCCGACTTGCCCGCTCTATCCCCGTCGAGCCACAGGTGCTGGGAGAGAAGCAGTCATTGGATCGTCGCGCTGAATCGGCGCCACGTAGAATACTCGTGGCTGATGACACACCGACGAGCCGCCTCATCATTCGGGAGCTGCTTGAGGAGGCTGGATACGAGGTCGAGACGGGGGAAAATGGTCAGCAGCTGGTTGA
>JAIXPR010000395.1 GCA_027486155.1 Pseudomonadota bacterium
AGCGTTATCGCCGCCGCGGTTTCTCGAATAGGCGAGATGTTGAGGGATGAGGTTGAGGGGATGCTTACGACGAAGGAGGGAATGGCTCAAAGCTCCTTCGTTCAGTCAGCGCCGAAGAGCTCGCCGATCGCGACGATGGCATCTCTGGGTGATCGTGTTGGGGAGATATTCGCGGGCCATTCCGATGAACTGGCTCAACGGGTAGCGTATCTGAGCGCCTTTCACGAGGCCGAGCGGGTCGATATCGGCTTGCGTATTAACCGAGTCTCGAGCTTTGTATCCTCGCTTGCCCCTTCGTCGTGGAGAGGGGCCGTTCTCGGTGTCGTTCACTGGGCGTATCGTTTCGTCGACAGGGGCTTGCGGGGGCCGATCGACGACCCCACTACGAGCGAGTTGTCCACTGAGATAAAGTAGCGGCGGTTGTGAGGTCGCGTAACGCGGTGCATCCTGTCGTTACGTTGGTTCTACCGAAATGATAACCGCTCCGTTGGGGATCTCTTGCCCCTTCCTAACGTGCACCTGCGTGACCCTGAGATCAGCGGGAGCCTTGATCGGGTTCTCCATCTTCATCGCCTCGATTACGACGAGGGTGCCCCCTGCGGAAACGGTGTCGCCAACGTTTACCTTGATATCGGCGATGATTCCGGGCAGCGGAGCCTTTATCTCTGGTGGAAGCGCCACGCTGGATGGGGAGGCTCCACGCTGAACGCTCCCTTTGGGAAGTGGTGTAATCGTTACCTGAGAATGCGCGGCTGTACGCGTTGTTGTGATAGGAACCGTGTATTCGCGGTCGTTCACGGTGAAGGTCAACGTATCCCCACTGCGGCTCTTGAGAACCACCGAGAACGTCTCTCCCCCAATCGTCACCGAATAGGCGCTCATCGAACGCTCCGTTCGATAGCCTCTAATCTTCCGGCGGCACGCCATAGAGAGGGTGATTCAGTTGTTGTGTAGTGGAGTGTGCCGGTGGCGTCGACGGTAAAATCGCCTGGAGGAAGAGCGTTACCGAGCACCGAGGCGATGAGGGCGAGGGTATCGTGCGATATCTCTCCTGAGCGCACCGCTCCTGGTACGAAGAGGATTCCTTCGTGGGAGAGCGGGGGCGGAAGGGGTGGGCGCAGGTTACTCATAGGATATTAGAGGGGGATGTTTCCGTGTTTGCGCTTCGGCGGACTCTGGCGTTTCGTTGAGAGGGTCGCGAACGCCTCGATAACCTTGGCGCGTGTCTCGCGTGGTTTGATAACCGCGTCGATGAATCCGAGTTCGGCGGCTTCCCAAGGATTCGCGAACTTTTGTCGATAGTCGTTCACAAGCTGCGCTCGTTTCTCTGACTCCTTTCCGATCTTGGATGCCTCTTCAAGCTCGCGTCGGAAGATAATGCTCACCGCGCCATCGGAGCCCATGACGGCGATCTCGGCGGATGGGTACGCGAAATTGACATCCGCGCGGATGTGTTTCGAGGCCATCACGTCGTACGCGCCGCCGTACGCCTTACGAGTAATCACCGTAACCTTGGGCACGGTTGCTTCGGCGAACGCGTAGAGCAATTTCGCGCCGTGACGGATTATCCCGCCGTGCTCCTGATGGAGGCCCGGCAAGAATCCAGGTACATCGACGAGGGTGAGGAGGGGGATGTTGAAGGCATCACAGAAGCGCACAAATCGAGCTGCCTTCGAGCTTGCGTTGATATCGAGGCAGCCAGCGAGAACGGAGGGCTGATTCGCCACGATACCGACCGAGCGACCGTTCAATCGAACGAAACCAACGATGATATTTTGCGCGTATGCGGGTTGTACCTCAAAGAACTGATTCGAGTCAGCGATCGAGGTGATGAGCTCTTTAATGTCGTAGGGTTGATTGGGTTGCTCGGGAATTAATCGATCAAGCGCTGGATCTTCCCGAAGAGCGAGGTCTCCGGAGAACACCATCGGCGCTGAGTCGAGGTTGTTCTGCGGGAGGTAGGAGAGCAGCTCCTTGCACATGGCGATGCACGCCGCATCATCGGCAGCCTCGAAGTGCGCGACTCCGCTGATTGAGGTGTGCGTGTCCGCGCCACCGAGGAGCTCTTTTGAAACATCCTCCTTCGTCACGGTCTTAATCACATCGGGACCGGTGATGAACATGTGACTCTTCTCCTTCACCATGAGGATGAAGTCGGTGATCGCTGGCGAGTAGACCGCTCCGCCGGCACAGGGGCCCATGATGAGGGAGATTTGGGGGACGACTCCTGAAAGGAGTGTGTTGCGAAGGAAGATATCGGCGTATCCGCCGAGGCTTTCTACGCCCTCTTGAATGCGTGCGCCGCCCGAATCGTTGAGTCCGATAACGGGACATCCGATCCTCTCGGCGAGGTCCATGATCTTCACGATCTTTTTCGCGTGCATCGCGGCGAGGGAGCCACCGAAGACGGTGAAATCCTGTGCGAACACGCACACCCGCCTGCCGTTAATAGTGCCGGTGCCGGTGACGACGCCGTCTCCGAGGTATCGCTGTTCCGCGAGTCCGAAATTTGATGAGCGGTGGGTGACGAATTTATCGTACTCGGTGAACGAGCCGTCATCGACGAGCGCAATGACGCGTTCTCTGGCTGTGAGCTTGCCACTCTGATGTTGTCGTTTAACGCGCTCAGCGCCGCCACCGTTCTCAGCCTCGGCGTTCCGCCGATCAAGTTCGTTCCGTTCACTCATAGTGGAGCGATGTTACCACGGACGAGGGGCTGCGAAAGGATCTCTTTTTACGGGCGGAGGGCTCGGTTATGTTCGGTTGGGTGATGGCTAGGGAAGCGAGGAAAGGCCTACGCGTAGTCTGATTGCAGACCCCGACACGTGAACGTGCTCGTGCTCGTAAACGCGAACGTCCACGAAAACGTTACTTTTTTGTTCCGGGTACGACCACGTTCACGTTTACGTTTACGTTCACGGGAGGTTTGGCGTTGTTTGCCTACAGATTGATATGAGTTCTCCATTCAGAATACCGTTCGCCTCTAAATCCTCCTTTACTCACACTATCCTGGGGGTCTATCTTCTCTTTTATGGGTACCTCTTCATTCGTTCGCTTCCTCGCTCTTAGTGCGGTTTTTCTCTCCTCGGGATGCTCCGAAATGGCTCCTCAGCCGCCTCGCGCTCCCGAGCCGGTCGAGAAGGTGGTGTTTGACGCGATGTCCTCTTTTTATTGCGACCAGAAGCGGTGGCCTGCGAGCTGGGACGAGCTGATTCACTTTGAGGGTCTCTCTCCGGAGGGGCATCATGCGGTCGGTGAGATGTTGACCCCTGAGATCTCCTCGCCACGATCAATTCTTCTCGTGGTGCGGTATAAGAACGCGCAGGGGATCGACAGAAAGGTTGTATACATCGCCCCCCCGGAGTGTGAAGGAACAAAGGACTCGACCCGTGTGTCGATGGCGGGTGGGCGGGTGAGCTTTGCCCGACTGCAGGGCTTTGAGCAGCTTAATGGTGCCGCGGTTAAAGCGAAGTGGAAGGAGGGGCCGTACCCCGATGTCGCGTGGCGGGATGCGTCTCAAGGGATCTTCATGACCGTTCGTTTCGGCGAGGTTTCGGTTGAGCCTTCCGATCTACCGATCCTCAAGGAGGAGCTTGAGGCCGCGTATGAGTCCTCAGTGCCGAGCCTTACCTGGATAGAGCGCAGTGTCGCCGCGGATGAGGAGCCACCAAAGTTGGTGCATGTTCTCTCAAGTGAGACCGCCTCGGGAACCACCGTTTCATACACCATGTCTATGTCATTTGATGGCCGGTTGCTTACCATCTCCATATCCGGGCCCGCCGATAGGGAGAAGGCGATTGAGAAGGTCGCAACGTCGGTCCGTCGCTCTTTGAGGCTGCGGTAGGGTATGGCAGAGGATCGGAGCTATAAGACCTCGTCTGGAATGACAATCAAAGAGGTGTATGAGCCCTCCGATGTGAAGAGGGGTGGTTCGGAATCTCCCGGAGCCTACCCGTTTACTCGCGGTATCCACGCGAAGATGTATCGTGGAAAGTTGTGGACGATGCGCCAATATGCTGGCTTCGGCTCGGCGGCTGAAACGAACGCGCGGTATCACTTCCTCCTTCGTCAAGGGATTACCGGTTTAAGTGTCGCGTTTGATCTTCCAACCCAGATGGGAAGAGATCCTGACCACCACCTCTCTCGTGGTGAGGTGGGGCGTGTGGGGGTTTCGATCTCGACGATAGATGACATGGATCGGCTCTTCCAGGGGATTAAGCTCGAGGATGTGTCCATCTCCATGACGATTAACGCCACGGCGTCGACCTTACTGGCGTTTCTGATCGTGCTCGCTGAGCGTCGGGGTGTTCCGCTCACCGCGCTGCGTGGGACAACGCAAAACGATATCCTCAAAGAGTATATCGCTCGTGGGACGTACATCTATCCCCCTCGTCACGGGATGCGCCTCGTTACCGACATCTTCTCCTACTGCGCTAAAAACGTGCCGAACTGGAACACGATTAGTGTCTCTGGGTACCACATCCGAGAGGCGGGTAGTACCGCGGTTGAGGAGGTCGCCTTTACCCTCGCTGATGGCATCGCCTATGTGGACGCCGCGTTGAAGCGGGGGCTTCAGGTTGATGAGTTCGCTCCCCGTGTGGCGTTCTTTTTTAACTGTCACAATAATTTCCTCGAAGAGGTGGCGAAGTTCCGCGCCGCGCGTCGCATGTGGGCGCGGATTATGAAGGAGCGCTTCGGCGCTCAGGACGCACGGTCCCTGATGCTGCGGTTTCACACGCAGACCGCCGGGAGCTCCCTCACCGCTCAGCAGCCGTTGAACAACGTTGTGCGAACGACCGTGCAAGCGATGGCAGCGGTGTTAGGTGGCACGCAGTCTCTTCACACGAACGGTTTCGACGAGGCGCTTGGGTTGCCAACCGAGGAGAGCGCGCAACTTGCGTTACGAACGCAGCAGATTATCGCGGAGGAGTCGGGCGTCGCCGCTTCGGCTGATCCTCTCGGCGGAAGCTACATGATCGAATCGTTGACCGACGGGATAGAGGCTGAGGCGTGGCGGCGTATCGAGAAGATCGATTCGCTGGGCGGTATGCTCTCCGCAATCGAGCAGCGATACCCTCAGGGAGAGATTGAGTCATCTGCCTATGAAGCGCAACGCTCAGTAGAGCAGGGGGCCTCAGTGGTTGTGGGCGTTAATCGCTACTGTGAGAGCGCGACGAGCGAACCACCTTCAGTCTTGAAGATCGACCCGAAGGGTGAGGGTGATCAGATAGCGAAACTGGCGGCCTATAAAGCCGCCCGAGATGGCGAGAAGGCGTCTGCCGCGTTGCGGCATCTTGAGTCGCTCGCGCGCTCTGACGCGGAGCTCATGACATCGATAGTCGAGTGCGTTCGGGCTTCGTGTACGCTCGGCGAGATATCGGACACCCTACGTGGGGTGTTCGGCGAGCATAAAGAGTTGTAGCCTCGCGCCATCTCTGGCGACGTAGACAGGGCGCACCGCCTCACCGGTTCAGTGGAGGGCCCTCGGTTCCGGACATCTCTCTAGGTGCGGCCCGTGGGTACGCGGTTCTATAAGATTCCCTGAGCTTGAAGCGCTCAGTAAACTCCCTAATGCACTATAACCGTTTGATTTTATGTTGCTTCCCGGCCCTTTGTCGTGTTGACTATAGCCGACGTTGCGCCGCGCGCTTTTGACTTTCCATTCAAGTATTCCGATGTTTGAATATATGGGGATATAACTTTGGTGACATACGTCGACCAGGTGTTTGAGCCGGGAGGAGAAGGCATGCCACAACAACTACTTGTAGCTGAACAGCTCGCCGATATTTTAGCGGTTATCGCGCATCCACACCGCATTCGAATAATTGAAGAGCTCGGTCGTCGGGAGTCAGACGTTCATACCTTGGCGGAGAAGCTTAACCTCCGTCAGTCGACCCTCTCGCAGCATCTCGCGCAGCTGCGCACGGTGGGGCTCGCGGCGGCAGAGCGTGATGGGCGCACCGTGCGGTATCACCTGACGAATGAGTGGCTCGCTCGGTGGTTGGTTGATGGATTTCAGCTTTTGGAGATCCAGAGCGATAAGAGCACCAAGGTTATGGAGGCCGCAAGGGCCGTTAAGAAGCTGTGGCAGACTAAGAAGCGATAGTGAAGGGACGTATGGGTAGTGAGATGTCGGCAAAACGTAGTGAGGTGCAGATGGCGATGCGGGTGTTCCGCATGCTGCACGGTGAAGCCCGCGATATCGCGGTGGTGTTTCTCTACGCGCTCGCGGTGGGGTTATGTTCCTTAGCGATCCCGGTAGGTGTGCAGTCGGTCGTGAACTCCGTCACGTTCGGCGTTGTTGTTCAACCTCTGGTCGTAGTCACCTGCCTGGTTGGAGGCGTGCTTCTCTTTTCGGGACTTTTGCGAATTCTGCAGCTTGTTGTGGTGGAGGTGTTGCAACGCCGG
>JAIXPR010000211.1 GCA_027486155.1 Pseudomonadota bacterium
CTCCTCGCTGTCTGCTATGAACGCGTAGTGATAGATCGCGTGCATCGGGGTCTCCAAATTCTCAGGAAGCTGTTTCTTGAATGGCGCGACCGGCATCGTGGTCGGAAGCGCCAAACCCGTCGCGTTTTTAGATGGAACATGGATGTTTTGTCCGAGCGGAGAGATCGAACTCGTGACGATTCGCTCAGAGAACCCCTTATTAGCGATATTGGCGATGTCGTATACCCGAAACCCATCGGAGCCGGCGGCAGTGTAGAGATACTCACCACGCATCTGAATCGCGTAGGTCTTATCACCCACTCCGTGGTGCGCGTGACTCTCTTGGAGCTCTAATCCGTGGGCTTGGTGAGCTTTATAATAATCAGGATAGGCGTACCGATGGAGGTAGCTACCGATAACCGCTTGCGGCTCATCCCATTCGGTTACCTGCACCGCCTCGACCCCTCCGTCCGCGGACGCCAGCCAGGTGTAGTACCCCATAAAGTTCACAAAGTTGGTTCCCAACAACATCAGCTGCGCGAGGATCGCGTTGTTGTCGTTGTCCTTCGAGAGGTGGCAATCCTTACAATCCTTGGTTTCCTTTGTGCGCACCGTGTGCGGAAAGTGCGGGGCAACCGCCTGAGAGCTATAGCCAGCCGCGGAGGTCGGTGGCTGCTGAATGTAGATCTTTTGACGATTACTGTCGGTGGAGCTGAGCACAAGCGCGCTTGAAGACCGAACAGGCACAATCTTTCCTTTCTTGGCGGGACCGTGGCGACCCAGTTGATACATGTCGTCACGCGCAACTTGTGGGTTGTAGGTCGCCCAATTACGGGTGAGTTTTCCCTCATAGTGGTTGGTGGTCTTCTTCCAATTCGCCTGAATCGGCAGATGACATCCTCCACACGCGGTCGTCCACGAACTGTGACAAGAGAAGCATGACATGTCGCTGTTAGGGTGAGCGAGCTTCTCCTCGAACTCCTCATCGGAGGCGTCCTTCGCGCTGGCCATCGTGTAGGTGTCAGCGCCGTCGGCTATCTTCTTGACGAGCTTCGCCTCGGCCGACTTTGCGTTATAATGAGGATTACCGGGAGTAACAGAGTCCTTCACCTGTTTGACCCGCCACTCCAGTCCCTCGGTCACGAGAGACCGTTGATAGAGGCCATCATCCTTCCACACAAACTGTCGCTCTCCCCACGGAGTGCGTTTTGTGGAGAGGTCTCGACCGCCATTCGCGGCGGCGGGACCGGACGTTTTCAAAGTCGCGTATCCTTTGACGCTACCGTGACAATCGTCGCAGGTAATCTCAACGGCCTGCGCCACCTCGCCATAGATGTTGCCATCTCCGTGCGCGTCCTGACTGAAATGACAGTCAACACACTGCATGCCGAAGTCCACATGGATATCTTGCAGATGCACCGCCTTCTTGAACTTTTCCGGGTCGTCGAATGAAACTACCTTACCATCCTTGTCGAGGAGATGCCCCTTGCGGTCACGTTTATACACCGCGCGAAAGTTCCAACCGTGGCCGTGATAATCAGCGAATTGTGTGGTATTGAGCTTCGGATTGAGATCACTAACCCGCTTGAGGAAATCAACATCGGTCCACTTCCCCCGAATCGCGGCCTCCTCGGGGTTGTGCTCCAACGACTTGTAGGTCTCCTCCGTGGTCGGATATCGCTGCTTCTCGGGCCACATAAAGGGCGCGTCGCTTTCGTAGTCCCACATCGTATACCCGACGTAGGTGTTCACGAACATGTTCGGCTGGTGCATGTGACACACCATGCACTGACTTGTAGGAATAGAACGCGTGAAGAGATGCTTTAAAGGGTGGCCCTCCTCGTTCTTCGGAATGGTCGGATCGATCGTCTGAGTTTTACCTTCATGCCCGAACTTCGCGTAGGGTCCCGAATGACGAGGATCTCGGTCGTTAGCGTAGATGGTATGGCACGCGGTACACCCACTACTTCGATAGTCTCCGGGATGATCGTTCGTCCCGAGGAAGCTCAAATGCGGATCGTTCAAGCGAGTCTTATGGATATTTATGACGGGCACAGCGATTCGAGCTCCCGTTCCCGGGCCACGGTTGGAAGCTTTCACATCAGGCTTACCCGGTTCCTCGAGAGGATTTGGAACCCCGATCTCAGCGAACTGGCTCTTTACGAACATCCCCCCACGCTCGAACACCCTAAAGATATCAGCGGGCGGCATAACCTCCCACGTCGGAAGTGGGAGGAGCTTCTCAAGGGCTCCACGCGCTCGCATCTCCTTTGTCAACGGGCGTCCATCGTGCACGATGCTCGCGGGCTCCCCGTGCTGGGTGTAGCTCTCGCCAAGCAGATAGTTCTTATAGGGAAGGATGCCGTTGTTGTAGGCCGCGCCACCCCAAAACATCGCTGAGGTAGTCATCAAGCTCTTTTTTACCGCGGTCGTAATCTCGGAGTGACACCCGCCGCAGGCCGCGGGAGCCGCGCGGAGATCCCCCGGATTAACAAAGCGCGCGAATTCAACAGATTCCTTGAGCAAGTCGGTGTACGAGTGCTTTGGATTTGCTGACGTTGGCCAATTCTCAGGATGCTTGGGTAAAACGTGCGCTTGATTCTTTCGCTCAGTATAGAGAGGAGAGCTCTTGGAGAG
>JAIXPR010000407.1 GCA_027486155.1 Pseudomonadota bacterium
GATCTCCACCAACAAAGCCTCTCGCAGCGATCCCTGGCCGAGGATAGCGAGACGCGCGTCTGTAGTAGACCGAAGCTGCGCAAACGCCTGAAGCAGGGTAAAGAACCCTTTATGACGCTCAAGCCGAGCGGCGCTCAAGATAATCGGTTTGTCGTGTCGCGTGAACCACGGATGGTCCACCGGCTCCTCGCCTTGCCGCAGCACATCCTCCGAGATGACCGGTGTTGGAATTACCCGAACCTTGTTTTTAATACCAGGAGCCATCTCGCATAACTCATCAGCGACCCCTTGAGAGACCGCGATGATGCCGTTGGCGAATCGATACATGAACGGCGCTGCTTTGTAGGTCACCCATCGAGAGAGCGTGTTCTTGGGGCTGGAGAGCGGCGCGTTAGACTCTCGAACGATGGTCGGGGTTCGAGATCCCGAGAGAACCCGCGCAATCGCGGCCACGACATTCGCGTTCATAATCGTCGAATAGAGCGCCGCTGGACGATTTTTCTTCAGATAGGATACTAATTTAGGCAGTGCCATCGTTGTGCGGCGACTCTGTAGGTCTATGACCCTAACTCCCGGGGGAATGAGCCGAACAAGCTGTCCCTCGAGCCGAACAGTAATCAGGTCGACCGACAACCCCAGCTCCACCAGCTCGCGACAGAACACGAGCATCGCACGCTCCGCCCCTCCGCCATTCACACTAGGGATAAATACAGCGATTGGACGAAGAGGAGCGGTCATGTGCCTCTCCTCTCAGCGATTGGAAACAGGGTGAAGAGCGTTGCTGAGCTAGTTGCTCTTAGTCCCGTACCAGTTGACCGTTTGACGAAGACCTTGCTCGAAGTCGATCTTCGGAGACCAGGACAACTTGCCTTTCGCGGATGAATTGTCGATGCAGCTTCGCATCTGCTCCCCAGGCTTCGCCTCCGAATAGCTGATATCAGCCGTCGGCGTGGTAAGGGCGCGTAGCTGCTCCGCCAGATGGGTAATTGAGGTCTCTTTTGAAGTTCCGATATTAAATTCACCAACGCACCGCGTATCGACCGCTCGTCCCACCGCCTCCGCGACGTCTTCGACGTAGACGAAATCTCGGGTCTGCTTGCCGGTCCCATTTACAGTAATTGACTTTCCAGCGAGGAGTCGCTCACAGAAGATCGCGACGACCCCGGCCTCCCCGTGAGGGTTTTGCCGCGGTCCGTACACGTTTGAAAGTCGTAGCGATGTGCTCGTCACACCCCAGGTACGAGACCAAAACTCAAGATACTCCTCACCAACTCTCTTAGAGAGACCATACACGCTCTCCGGTTTAATGGGATGATCTTCCTTTGCTGGGAACGCCACCTGTTCACCATAAATGGCTCCTCCCGATGAGAGGAACACAACATGAGTTCCCTTACGATCTTTGAGCGCCGAGAGGATATTCACTAATCCAGTGACGTTGAGATCAGTATCCAAGGCTGGCCGATCCATGCTTATTCGCACCGATACCTGCGCGGCCGCGTGCACAACAAAATCTGGCGCCAAGCGCTCAACCGCTTGCTTCGCCTCTTGAGACCGAATGTCGAGGACATGAAGGTTGACGTTTGGAATGTGCGCTAGGTTCTCTCTGGTTCCACTCGAGAGGTCATCGATGATATGCACCTCATGCTTACGAGCAAGGAGCTTGTCAACGATATGAGAGCCGATGAAACCCGCGCCACCTGTAACGACCACCTTTGCCATGTTGTATCTTCCTTTAGGTCTGCATCACGAGGACTATTCCCCTTTCGTTTGATGCCTTTCTGGATCGTAGGGTAGCCTACCTCGACCGTGTAGGGGATGCTAGACCGCATGAAGCGGGCACGGGTCGCCAGGGAAGCGAGGCGAAACACGTATGAACGTAAAGGCCCCCGGAACTATGTGGCTAAGGTTTCGGGTACGTTTACGAGCACGAGCACGTTCACGTGATGATTAACTCAGACTTATCGTGGGTTTTGCTAGCTCCCCGGCGTAGGGTTTCGCTAAGGAAACGAGACAAAACCTACCCGTAGCGAGAAAGTGGAGGTTGGGGTGATATTCGATGTTCAGTGCGGGGAAAAACCGGACGTGTATCCACTGAGATACATGGAGGATTTTTCCACGTGCTGAAAATCGAAGAGCAGCCCGAGATCCGCTTTCGCAGCAGGGAGGGGTTTTGCCTCGCTTCCCTACAGGAGATGAGAAAGATTGCGCCCTGAGGGATTCGAACCCCCGACCCTCTGGTTCGAAGCCAGATGCTCTATCCAGCTGAGCTAAAGGCGCATACCGGGATTAGGTGAGAGAGGCTACACCATTACCTACATTTTGGTAAAGTCGTTCAGGTCGCAAATAGCTCTGATTATTTTCCGGTGGCTCTCCCACGCTCCGCACACTATCGCACCCCCTAACCCCCTGTATATTAAGGATTGAACCGCTCCCTCGGAACGAGTAGCGTTACACGGTAAGAGGGGGCCGCCCTTCGAGCGTCCAACTCTTGAGCTGTCACACCTCACGGTCGACAGAGTGTCGGTAA
>JAIXPR010000116.1 GCA_027486155.1 Pseudomonadota bacterium
ACTCCGCGCACCCGATGTGCACAGCGGGATTCTGATGCATCGTGGGGGCGTCGGTCTTGGTGTGGCAGTCTTTACACCCGACACTCGCGGCTTCCATCTGCGCAGGGGAACCCCCGGGCCGAATGATATTCGTGTACTCCGCGTCATCAGCTACCGCCAGCCGACCCCCTATGACGGTGACCAAGGCGAGCGTCATCATAACGAGCGCGCGCCAAAGCCTCTTTTCGCTTTTGGGTTCCCTACCTCGTAGTGTTCGACGCTTCTTGTCCATACACCGGTTTAATACTGAAGAATGAGGTTTGAGAAGGCGTGATAGTTGGTTTGGTTCCCGAAGAGATTCTCCTGGCCTGACTCGGGAAGGAGCACCGCTGACCCCAATCGTACCAAAACATTTTGATAAAGGAACGGTCGATAGAGAAAGCCCGCGGAGAGATCCCATCCGATATCTCTACTAATGGACCCATCCATACGAACGAGCTCAAGGCTCTCGGTCTGGTCGAACTGAAGGAAGCTCGCGTTGGTCACGAGCTTAAGCTCCGGTAGGAGCTCGAAATCGACCCCGAGATTGTAGAGACGCAGTCCCGGATTCACGAAATTTGACTGCCCCATCTCCTTCGTAGCGCGAAAATTCGGCAGAAGGCTATTACGATTCACCAGGTTCGTTCCTCCCGTTCCAACAAAGGGTATCCCCTCTCGCTGCCAATACGAGAGGTCCCCTCCCGCGAAGTTCGGCGAGTCAAAGATGGCGTCAAATCCGGTCGCATCGTTGTCGCGCGGGTCTTTGTCCCCTGATGCCCACATACCTGATACCCGCACCCGGATCCAATCGATGTCGTACGAGAATTCCTGTGCGAACATTCCGGCGTTAATGTCGACCTGCCGCTGCGCTATCTCGTTGTGACTTTGAGACCCGAGCGCGTAGTAGATCTGCGTTGTCGTGTTTATCCGGTCGATGTGTCCATCTCCACCGACTCCAAAGTAGGTTGAGTAAATGTTACCCGGTCGCTCATCCCCTATAGGAGCCGGCCTCGTGAGGAATCCATTTTGGTCGTACACGTACCCATAGTTCCCCGAGGTGTCCCCGCGATAGACGACGCTCATACTTGTTGTATGTCCAAGCGCAAGGAGATCTTGCCGATAGGTATTCGCTACCACCACCTGCTCATGCCGGTTGTCGAAGGTTGAGTTAATCCCGGAATTGACATTCTTGTCGAGACGATTGAACCACGCGAGGTTAAACTGGGTCTTGTTATTGTCGTAATCGCCGAACAAGCGGACGCCCGGTTGATTGTCGTTGTAGAGGAATCCTCGAAAATCCGCGTTAAATTGTTGAATACCACCACGCATCGAGAGGAAATCGTACCGTTCAGAGAGATTCGCGAGGTGAATATCGGCGAAGAGCTCCTGAAACCCAAAGTCATTATACGACCGCTCGTCACCCCGCGCCGGATCCGCGAAAAGCACCCCATCCTCCTCAGCTTTCACATAATTGAAATTAAAGATCGGCGCGATTCGAAGCTCGAAATCAGGAGGCTTGAAGGAGGTGTTTCCTTTTATAAGTCCGAAAGACATGATCACGTTCTCTCCAAAGAGAACTTGATTCCCATCACCGAAGGTGTCGTTACTGTTCGGACGTTTCGTCGAGGCGAAGCCGACCGGAACAGGGACACGTCGAGTCTCGAAAAATGTATCGGAGATGACCGATACCTCCGTGAACCACGGCTCGGCCGGCGAGCCAAAGACGGGGATATCCCCCTTTAAGACGTTTTGGTTGTAGGGGTCGTACCACTTCCCAGCGTAAAACATGCGCCATCGATCGGGAACAGCGATGAATCCTGACGCAGAGCTCTCTATAGGTTGAGTCGATTCGTAGATAGTTTCTGGAACGTATTCATGCTCCCGCCCTGGGAAAGAGCGTTCTATCAGCTCTTGAGGAACGTCCTCGCCCTCCTGCATGACGTCTTCGGGCAGCGATGCCCCATCACCGTCCTGAGCGCTGGCGAACGAGAACGACAAAAGCAGGTAGAGTACAGAGGCACTCAACAGCACGACAGGACGAACGCTCGAGGCGACACCGCGACCGCAGTACGACGCTCGCCATCTATGTGCCCCGTCGATCGTTCTCATTCCCTACCGATTAGAAGTCCTGACACACGTTTTGGTCGTTATCTCGAATGAACGGAGCTTCTGGACAGTTCACGAACCTCAACCGGATCCCCTCAGGTGTCAGGTTGATGTGATCCGCCCGCATCTCCTGAGGCGCGTTAAATCCGAGCATAGGATCCCCTACTGTCGTCTGACCAGCGTAGTTCAACCCAGCCCGACTTGAGGAGTAGAACGCGATAAGATCGTCTTGGTCGATACCGTCCCCACTGACACCGATAGCGCCGATGAGGGTACCGGACCGATACAACGGCACCGCGCCCGGAAATATTTGGATCCCGTTGCGAGCCCGTCCACCGAGACCCGATCCCGACGCGCAGCCGGCAGGGACGGAGCCTGGATTCACGATCGGCGCGAGGAGCGCCGCCTTGACGATATCGAGTTGCAACCCAGTATTAAAAGGGCTCCACGTGTTTCCTACCCCAGGGAATGGCAGAGAAAGGGGCCCAGGCCCCGTGCCGTCGATGCCGTCAGGCATGAACGGACGCGCCATATTTCCAATTGAGCGGGCGGCGTACGCATACTCGCCGTTAAGCGGCGCACCGGTAAAGGCCACGGTCTCGGCGCCGTAATTACGACCGAAACCCTTTCCTTGCGCAAGAACCGCGCCCGCGTCGGCGGAACTAAAGAGCGCCGCCGCTCGCGCCTTCTGGAGCGAAACATCTATTCCGAATACCGGCGCGTCCTGAGAGCGAACGAACCCAAGGGGATTCCCGAGATCATCAACGATGAAGATAGAAACACGGGCGCTCGTGTCGAGCGGATACCTAATAGCGGCCCGAGTGCGCGAGGCGGTCAAGATACCCGAGGTGAGAAGTGCCTCGACCTCACCTGCCTGCAACTGCGCCCCGTTCGGTAATGGGCGTCCCGCCTTACTACCGAACCGCCCTGTCAGCACTGCCGCCGAAACCCCGGCTCGAGAGGTCACTACAATCCCGGATTCGGGGGATCCGAAGGTAACGCCCCCCCGAATGGAGGCGGCACAAAATCCTGGAACGGCTTTAAGTCCACCGCTTTGAAGCGCATCAAGGGTATCCGCTACGGTGAGATCGCCATACGAGATATCTGAGAATCGAAGGGAGCGCCCCGCTACGGAGATGTTGTCGGCCACTCGCTCCGAGGGGGCCTCAAACCCGATCGAAGCGGCAATTGCCACACGCTCCTCTGGATCGTCGTCGGTATCAAAGACGTTTCTATCAACGGTGTAGATCCCATCAAACTCAACGCCGATCCCACCCACGATATCGCCGTTCTTGTACAAAGGAATCCCGCCCGGATCGCCCGAGAGCCCGAGTGGAAGTGGCCGAGGCCCAGCCGACCCCGTTCCCTTAAGGGTAACATCGCTACAGACAAGCTGAGAGAACTGAACTCCGAAGAGCGGCCCACCTGGCGCGTTCGTCTGACCAGGATCAAAATGCTCTTGAATAATTTGACTCGCGGTCCTGGTTGAGAAGGCGTTACCTTGACTACTCAGGTAGGCCCCCGTTCCCGCCTTAGAGATAGCCGCGAGCGTTGAAGGAACTACCGCACCCTCAAGGCCGCCGGCCGCGCCGAGCTGCCCGTTAATAGTGGTTGTGGTCGGAGCGCCACTCATTTGATATACGGCGAGGACGTTGCCCACACGATCAAGGACAGCAAACGTACCAGCCGTACCGAGTTGACGGGTCGCGGTTACGGCCTGCTGAAGTATAACGGTGACATCGGAGGGGGTAAGCGCCTGGTACGCGCAGCCACCGTCACAGCCAAAGTTAGCCCCTCCCCCACTCTGGCCACCACCCGATCCACTACCACCGCCACCACACCCGGATGTCGCAAGGAGAACTGTGGCAACAAGTAATCGGCTCATCGAGGAACATCTCATGGGGTACATCCTTCTATCTCGTCAAAGAGCGAATAAAATCTGATAGGTTTTGCTTCTTGGGGCGCGAGAGCTCCACACCGGAGTGATAGGCGTGACACTGCGCGCAATCCGATTTCACGAAACCGGGAAGAGCGCCATCTATGTGACACTCGCGACACACCGCGATCGATGGCAAGAGCAGATCCTTCGTGTCTGATGACCTCCGGGTCCCCTCGTGACACGACTCACACGATAGATCCTCATGCG
>JAIXPR010000305.1 GCA_027486155.1 Pseudomonadota bacterium
AGCTAAACCTAATCTTCAGGAAAAAGGGGCGGTTCAGACCAAGACCGGAGATAGCGCAAAGGCTACGGTGATATCGCCGACCGAGGGATAGAGTTTCGCCATAGCGGGGTTTTGCCTCTTCTCCTGAGGGAGGTGAGACAAAAGCTACCAACTGTCTCCCCTTGGAACGCACCTCAAAAATTCGCGGACGATGACGATTACGTTAACCGTTTAACGTAACCCGATAGCCGTTGACGGTTATCGTCTCCCGTCACACGTAGCCGTCAACGTTAGCGATTCTTCCCCTGAAAATCGAGGAGCAGCCCAAGATCCACTTTCGCAGCAGGGAGCGGTTTTGCCTCCCCTCATCACGGAACTCTAAACAAACAAACATCCCCCTCTCGCTTCTCCGGCTGCCAGTCGGGGAAAGGATAGACGCCTGTGACGACCCGGCTACCACTCTTCATCTCAGCGAAAACCTTTTCTTTCAGTTGCCCCATTCGACCAGGGATAAGGTAGACCGTTAGGATATCAACATCAGCCAGGCTCACATCCCAAAAGTTTGCCTGAGAGATAGTTACATTTTTAGCGCCGAAGAATTTCATGCGCAGCCGGCTATAGATACAGAGCAGAGGATTGATCTCGATGCCTATACACACGGCTCCCCGTTTGGCCGCCGCTAAGAGAATTCGTCCGTCTCCGGACCCCAGATCCAGAAGCTTTTCACCGGGCGATATCACTGCCAGATCCATCAATCGAGCAACTCGAGCGTGCGTCGTCGGCACATAGGCCGCGCCGCGGAAGATCGCGATGAGGGTATATATGAAGTAGACCCCAAGAAGGAGAAACAAAACAATGAAAAACAATGCTAGTGCTATGTGCCCCACGATGCTCCAAAAAACGGGTAGGATCGAACTCATAACCACAGCTCAACGATCGGGCTAGAGCGGTTCGAGATCCTATTTCCTTCACATAATTCTATCAGGGCATGCGATTGGCGCAAACAAGTCAAAATCCCTCCGCTTCGATATTCCGGCCATCCTACGTTACAGGCACACGACCTCCCCTCAAGCCACACAACTTTTTACAAGGTTCTCCGATATATCTTCCATTGGTCGTTTACGACGCGCTATCCCTGGAGAATCGTTTATGAGTCACTTATTTATTCCTGGTACGTTATGGGTCTTCTCGAACACCGCGAGCTGCATACCCTCTGGCTGTTACCGCCTTGAACAGGTGGAGGATGAATTTCTGGTGTTTTCAGTTGGGCCAGAGATCTTGTTCGGTCTCTGTGAGGATTACTACACCCCGCTGCTGAGCAGGGTACCCAGAGGACGTACGATGAGAACCTCCCCGAGCTCATTCATTAAACGATACGCGAAACTGATGCAGTCGAGACCTCGGACGGATGTGCCGCTCGCGGGTATGACATTCTGCATGGTGGCGCCTCGACTTCAACGGAAGCTGCATGGCCTTTGCCCTGAGGGTTTTTTGACGCCCGAAGCATCCATGCATTGAGCGATAGCGGGTAAATTGCTCAGCACCATCTATGCGTCTGCTTTCAGTGCCGGGCGACTAAAACTTTGTAAGTGGCTGCTTTTAATAATTAATCTTACCGAGCATCCCTACCAAACACCGTCTCGCAATAAGGGGCCAAAAACCTGCGAAGAGCGTCCTCTGTTCTACATCTTAGAGGTACGAGAACCTTTCTCTTAGTCTCGTATAAGTCTATAAAGACTATCGTTTTTCGAGTTTGCAAGGAGTCCTGAGCGATGAAAGTTGAGATGTTGATGCCGCAGATGGGAGAGTCTATCGCCGAAGCGACCATTTCAAAGTGGCGCAAGAAGGTCGGAGATGCCGTCGCGAAGGACGAGGTGATCCTTGAGATCTCAACGGACAAAGTTGACTCAGAGATCCCCGCCCCTGCCGCTGGTGTCATCACCGAGCTCCTCTTCAACGAGGGTGATGTTGTCCCAGTCAAAACAAAGATCGCGATGATCGACACCGCCGGTGGTGCGACAGCATCGGCTCCAGCAACGAGCGGTAACGCGGCGGTGAAGGAAGCGCCTGCTCCGAAGGCACCTCCCGTTATCGAAGCCGCTCCACAACGCGTTGAGCCAGTAGCCGCTCACGCTGAAAGCGCGAAGTTCTACTCCCCGCTTGTAAAGAGTTTGGCTGAAAAGCACGGCGTTCCGCTTGCCGAGCTCGATGCGCTCACCGGTTCAGGACAGGGCGGTCGACTCACAAAAGAGGACCTTCTTAAGTACGTTGATTCCCGTTCAGCTCAACCTGCGGCGGCATCGGCGCCAGCTGCTCCTCAGGCTCCTGCCGCTAAGGCAGCGCCAACTCCAGCGGTTGCTCCAGGTGAGTGGTCAGCGGATGGCACTCGTGTAGTCATGATGGACACGATGCGCCAAGCGATCGCTGACCACATGGTCAAGTCGAAGCACACCAGCCCACATGTGTACTCAATCCAAGAGATCGACGTCACCAACATCGCTAATTGGAGAGCCAAGCATAAGGCCGCGTTCGAGAAATCAGAGGGTTTCAGCTTGAGCTTCACACCGTTCTTCCTTGAGGCAACGGTGAAGGCTCTCGAGGCGTTCCCCTACGTGAACTGCTCGCTCGACGGCAAGAAGATCGTGCTCAAGAAGCACGTGAACCTCGGATGCGCGGTCGCGCTCGGCAACACAGGGCTCATCGTTCCGGTTATCAAGAAGGCCGAGGAGAAGAACTTCGTTGGTATCGCTCGCTCCTTGAACGACCTGGCGCAACGCGCTCGCTCGAAGAAGCTCGTGCCGGACGATGTAGCTGGCGGAACCTTCACCGTCACCAACCCTGGCGTTTTCGGCACGATCATCGGAACTCCGATCATCAACCAACCACAGGTGGCTATCCTCTGCCTCGGCGCGATTAAGAAGCGGCCAGTGGTAATCGATGA
Organism: Pseudomonadota bacterium; assembly: GCA_027486155.1. Taxonomy (GTDB): domain Bacteria; phylum Bdellovibrionota_C; class UBA2361; order UBA2361; family OMII01; genus OMII01. The sequence goes on from JAIXPR010000305.1 coordinate 2,921, forward strand.
CATGATCGCTATCCGTCAGATGTGCTACCTCACGCTCTCATACGATCACCGTATCGTAGATGGCTCACTTGGTGGCCAATTCTTGGCGTTCATCAGAGATTACCTCGAGAATTGGGATCTTAACCGAACGCTGTAGTCTCATGCGAGTTATCAGCGGTTCCGCAAAAGGCCGCGCCCTTCAAGCGGTTCCAGGAGATTCCACTCGACCGATACTCGATCGAGCGAAGGTCCCTCTGTTCGATATTCTGAGGTCGTTCGTCCCGAACAAACATATCCTCGACCTCTTTGGAGGCACCGGTCAGATCGGCATCGAGGCGTTAAGCCAAGGGGCGGCGCACTGTGTGTTTTGCGACACGAACGCGAGAGCGATCTCGACCATTAAAGACAACCTAGCGACGACCCAACTCTCAGATAAGGCGGAGGTGCGCCATACCGACGCGTTCGTCTATCTCAAGAACTCCTCAAAGGTTTTCGACCTCATCTTTGTGGCTCCTCCACAATACAAAGGGATCTGGGGCGAGGCGATGAGAACTATCGCGGAGCGGCCTCATCTCTTGGCCGACGATGGTAAGATAGTAGTTCAGATTGATCCGAAGGAGTACGAGCCCCTTGACCTGACCTCGTTTACAGAGGACTCCCAACGAAAATATGGGAACACCCTCTTTGTGTTCTACTCGAAGAATTAGTTGCAAACGTCGTCACACGATTCAAGACAAGGAGTCTAAGATGCGCATCTCCGTTCCCGCAGTTCGTCACTGGAAGGTAGCCGACGGCACACACAAGCCACTCGTCATGGTCACCGCGTACGACTACACCTTCGCGAAGCTCGCCGAAGCGGCGGGGATGGATATCCTCTTGGTGGGAGACTCTCTCGGCATGGTAATCCAGGGGCACTCATCCACACTTCCGGTAACCCTGGATGAGATGATTTATCACACCCGATGCGTCAGTCGCGCGGCCCACAACGCTCTCGTTGTCGCCGACATGCCGTTCCTCTCATACCAGATCTCTGAGACACACGCGATCGAGGCGGCAGGACGACTCATTAAGGAGGGCGGAGCCTCCGCGGTGAAGCTTGAGGGTGGCGAGGTCATGGCATCAACTGTGCGACGCCTGGTCGACCTCGATATCCCGGTGATGGGACACATCGGGATGACCCCACAATCTATTCACCGCATGGGTGGTTACAAAGTTCAGGGCCGATCCACCTCCACCGGAGCTGGTTCCGCGGAGCAGATCGTTCGAGACGCAAAAGCGCTCGAGGAGGCCGGCGCATTCTCCGTCGTCATCGAATGTGTTCCTCAAGATCTAGCCGCTACCATTACCAAAGAGCTCTCAATACCCACGATCGGCATCGGAGCGAGCTCCGATTGCGATGGACAGGTCCTCGTGAGTTACGACCTCCTCGGATTGCAAACGGGTGAGCACCGGCCGAAGTTTCTGAAACAGTTCGCGCAACTCGGTAAAGCCGCAGTCGACGCGCTCGTGACGTACGGAGACGAGGTCCGATCACGAACCTTCCCCTCACCAACTGAGTGCTATCAGGACAGCCCCCCGCGCCCTTCGTTGACCGCGATGCCCGGACACAATGCGGTGAACGAGGGAACCGGCACATCGGATGGCAAAGCGGTGGCGTAGAGCGAATTATCTCTTACGAAAACGGATAACATCGTGCGCTTGCCGTGCGCTCTGCCATCTCTCAGAGCCGTCGAGGTAGCTCGCTAACGGAGTATGTTCGGGCACCAGTACGTCGGTAACTCCGAAGACGCGCACGAGCTCGTTGAACTTCTCCGGATTCCTCATACTCTCGCCGTAGGCTCGATAAAGAGCTTCTCCGATAACAACGGTTCGGTCATCGAGAACAGGACGGGCGGCCGGCCACAGAAGATGTGTGATAGCGCCTCCCCAATCCGGTGAAGCGAAAACGACACCACTGACACCATCCTGCCGAGGGAAGAGTTCACTAAGGCGTCGTTCCTGGCGCGATCCTAACGCGCTCGGCAGAACGTGAGTGGGAAAGCACGCTATAACCGCAGCACCACAGGTCGCGATCAGGAGAGAGCTTATCAGGCCCGGCCGTGAGAACCTCAACTCCCGTTCATGAATCTTGCGGAGGCTCTCTCTAGCTAGGAACGTCCACGACCACTCCGGCAGCAACGACTTC
>JAIXPR010000323.1 GCA_027486155.1 Pseudomonadota bacterium
AATCGAAACCTTCAATTCTTCACTACCGGGTATAATTACATCCTCACCATCTTACCCACCGTGTTCGTTGCCCCTCTCTTCTTCGCGGGTCAGATAGAGTTCGGTGTGGTGATTCAAGCTGGCGCGGCGTTCGGGGTCGTTATCAACGCACTATCGATTGTAGTGAACCACTTCAGCAATTTGAGCTTCTTCGCGGCGGTCATAAACCGTCTCAGCAGTTTCTGGGAAGCTCTCGAAAAAGCCAATGAGCCCGTTTCTCCGGGAGAACGCATCAAGGTGGTCACCGGCAAAGATCTCATCTTCAGAAACGTGACGATCCTTACACCTCGACGTGAACAGGCGCTTGTAAAGGGCCTTTCGTTCGCGTTTCAGGGCACCTCGCTCCTTCTGTCGGGACCAAGCGGCAGCGGAAAGAGCTCCATACTTCGTACCGTAGCCGGTCTCTGGGAAACAGGCTCCGGACAGATTATTCGGCCCGATCTCTCCAACGCACTCTTCCTTCCACAGCGACCGTACATGGTGCTCGGGTCTCTCCGGTCCCAGCTCACCTACGGCATTCGCGGACGAGTGCTTCTTGATCGTGAGCTTCTTTCCGCCCTTGAAATAGTGCGACTAACCGAGATGTATAACCGCGTGGGAGGTCTCGATTCGGTGCTCGACTGGCCGAATATCCTAGGAACTGGAGAACAGCAGCGGCTCGCGTTCGCGCGCCTCCTTCTTATCAAACCGAATTTAGTATTTCTCGATGAAGCCACAACAGCGATGGATCGAGCGATTGAGCAAGAGCTGTATCGAATCCTACCGAACTATGTGGATCGGTGGGTGAGCATCGGTAGCAACGCCGACCTCGCGGAGTTTCATGAACACACACTGCAACTTAAAGGGGACGGCTCATGGCAGTACGAGTAAGTCGTCATCATAATTACAGGCGAGGCAGTTCCCTTCTACAGATCTCGGCGTGCGTCGTGGCGTTCGGACTCTCAATAGTACCTTCCAGTGCGCAAGACGCCACGCTGCAATCATCCCTTTTCGAGGACTGTGATAAATCGATCGAGACATTTTCCACACTCTCTCCTGAAGCTAAAGCGGGACTCGTCGATTATTTGACCCGTGTGGTGGGGCTTACTACCCAGGCGCCCGCCGCTCCCGAGGCGTTCGCGGTGCTACCGAACGGGAAGGGAATGGAACCCAATCCCCCAGCTCTCTGGCAAACCACAGACGCGAAACGAGAACTGCGCGGAAAACGTTGCGCCTTGGAGCTTCTTACCCTCGCAGGGCCACTCGCGTTCAATGCGGTACCCAAACTCGCGACCCTCTACAGCGAACAGGCGTTGAGTGACGAGATCGCCGTAGGCATCGAAGAAACCGCGGCGACCATAGCGGAACAATCGCATAAAAACGGACAAGCTCCATCTGATGAGACGATGGACAAACTCATGCCCTTCCTCACCAGCGAGCGTCCGCTCGTTACTCAAAATTTCTTACAGGAGTACCTCTCGCTTTCCCTGCCCCGCGTCCTTACCCACCTTTCCACCATGCCTCAAGCTGAGGGTTCAAAAGTTATCGAGTTCTTACGGGACGTGGATCCAGATGGCGCTCGATCAATGCGCGCGTTCGTGGAACTGGTGCCCCGGCTGACTACGGAGAACGCTAATCGACTAGCCTCGTATCTACCTTTTCCATCAAAGGAGGGCGCGGCGCCCCTTGTCAGTGATTTTGCCCGACTCGCCGCGGAACCCACACATGGGACGAATGTAACCGCTCTCCTCGCGAAGAGCTGCGTGCTCCTCGGTGGTGTAGTGATCGATCCGGGTTTATCCTCAACTCTCGGACGGAACCCACTCCTCCTTCGAGATTCACAACTCTCAGACACCGAACAGCGGTGCCTTGTGAGCTCCGTCCCATCGCTCGCCAACTCTCTTTTACCGCTCTTAACAAGCTCTCAGGAAAGTGATCACCGTCGCGCCTTAGACCTTCTCACTGTGGCGATGCCACGTATCGATAGCGAGAGGAGAAACCTCCTCTTCAGCAAGATAAAAGAACTTGCGAATCAACCCTCATCTCCGGTGAGGCGGGAGGCTATCATGGCCCTGAGCGCGTTCACCGATCGCCGCGCCGAGGTTCAGACCGTTCTTAGCGGTGTGATAAAATCTTCCTTGGCCGAAAAACGGAACACAAGTACGGACGAGATAGTTGACGCGGCGTTCCAGAGCGCGTCGCTCCTCAGCGCTCCTAAGGACACAAGCCGCTACAGCGCGCTTGTTATGGAGGCGCTCAAAAAGGGTATAACCCGTCCAGGAGTGATGGCTCTCGCGACGAAGATCGACTCCATCGAACCTCAAGTGGTTTCTCTGCTTAGTCCCACTACTACCGAGTCCTCTCTCATGATTCTCAACGGGCTTAAGGAGAGGAAAAATCTGACTCAGTCCTCGCTCACAACTATCGCTGAGACGTTGCGAGATCCCAACTTGTCATTAGGGGCGGAAGCTCTTCTGATCTCACAGGGCCCCTCTATCGTTCCACTTCTGCGAAAGACACTGCTGAAGAGCTCAACAACTCAACGACTGGGGATATTGGCGCTTCTAGAGGGATTCGGCGCCGCCTCGAAAGCTGAGCGCGTGGAGCTGTTAAACGCCCTCATCTCGGGTGATTCGTGTCAGCTCTTATACGGTCGCCCTAAGACGGTTCAGAGTTTATTGGTAAATGGCGACGTCGACAAAGCGCTCTATGAGCAATTCACGACTAAAGTAGCAAGGTGTCTATGCGGGTTCAAACAAGAGGATGGGGCGACCCTCACTCGAACATCAGCCTCCGCGCTTTTCTCGCTACCGGAACATGTTCAGTCCGTGCTTTCCAACACAAAGGAGTGTGGACACCTTCAACCCGATCTCGTAGCGGTTACCGAAATGGACTCAGTGCCTCAAGCGACTCGCGCCCATCTACTCGTAAAACTGTTGGAGCTCGGTGAGCGAAAAACTGTGCTGGATGTTCTCAGCTCGCTCTCCCGCGCTCACCCTCTCGCCGAGCAGGCGCTGCCTGGAGTTCGAGGATTAGCGACCTCGATCAGGAACGATCCAGCTTTGGCCTACGCCGCGGTTCTCACGCTTGCGAGACTTGGAGATACCCAATTTGAGTGGGCTCCATTCATCCGGGATGTGATCGACATGCCCGAATCAAATCCGAACTTCAAGACCGCGATTGAGATCGTTAAAGCGCTCCCATCCGAGGTCGTTCTGGCTGAGGTCGGGCCAGCGCTCGATTCCGATAATCCGGACCGTGTCGCGGGGGCCTGCCGAGTCGGCGCGACCCTCGGCTCACTGGCTATTCCGATCGTGTCAAAGGTCTGGAATCTCCGAGATAGGAAGTCACCTACTATCAAGTATGCCGCCATCCTGGCCCTGTTGGAGATCAACCCGCTGACACCGGACCTTCATGAGGGGCTTCGCGCCATCCTGGTAAACCGGTATTACAGGGCAGCGTTGGCACGCCCCATCCAATGGCGCCAGAGCGTGGCCGTGGTTGACTTAGATAAGTCCGCCTTTGGGACCCTCCGGACCGTCCATTTAGAGCGTCTCCTGCTCAAATAGAGCCCGTCTACCCCCTGACCCTGTCGTCAAAAAACAGCCCTCACCGTGTGTCGGAAGGTCCAGTATTTGTGTATAGTTGGGCCGGAACCAGACGGCCGGCGACGGTGCCTTGTTCCGGTTACCCTGCGGGTGTCTGAGGTACCCCACGAAACTGCTCGGGACCTCGTGGCACACTGCAACAACGATTGAACGCGTAGTGCCTATTTGGTGTAGCAGAGTGACAGCCCTTTCCCTTCAGTTTCTTTCCCGCCTTCCTCGCTCTCTATCAACTCTCGCCGCTAAGGCTGGCTTCCCCTCTCGCGGGCAGGAACCCGAATCACCGTGGAGAGCGGAGGTTTTAAGTCGCGAGGCCCTAGCGGAGCTCGGGACTCAACTGGCGGAGTCACACCGGGGCACCTTCGGTCGTGGGCGCTCCACGCGGCTCTTGCAGACCTACAAGAACAACCGAGAGGTTCTTAAACGGGTATACCAATGCCTGGCGGAGGCCGCGCACAACGGCGAAACGTTAACAGCTGGCTCCGAGTGGATGCTCGATAACTATCACGTTGTTGAGCGGCATATCGCCGCGATCAAAAAGTACCTCCCGTGGGGCTTTTACAAAACCCTTCCTATCTTCAAGAGTGGCGAGCTCAAAGGATTCCCTCGTATCTACAGTCTCGCTCTTGAGTTTGTGGTGCACACCGACGCGGTCGTAGACGCGAACCTCGCCTCAGTTTTCATCTCATCGTATCAACAGAAGCTTGAGCTCTCATCTGGAGAGCTCTGGGCATTCCCAATCATGCTACGATTCGCCCTGTTCGAAAACCTCCGCCGACTGATGCGAGAGGCTGAGGCTGAGCTGATCGCTCGACGTGATGTTTTTTCACTTGTTGACTCCGTTCTCGGCGACGAATCAAAGCCTGGCACCGAGATCATGAACGAACTCGCTCGGCGCCTCGCGGAGCGCGAGAGCTTCCTTCCCCATGGAGCGCTTGAGCTCATTAAGCGTCTGCGCGTCCGCGGACGAAAAGCCTTCCTCGCGCTTCAGTTTATTGAGGAGACGCTCCGCGAGCGTGGACTCGATCACGAAGAGCTGCAGCGAACGCAGGATCACATTCAAGCCGCTCGACAGATATCGGTAGGAAACACCCTGACCTCCCTCACCGCGATCGATCAGATGAACTGGCGCGATTGGTTCGAGGGGGTGAGTCTCGCCGATCAAATCCTCAGAAACGATCCTGCCCGCACCTATCAAAAGTGCGACTTCCCAACCAGAGACCACATTCGTCATGAGATCGAGCGAATCTCCAAGCGAGTAGGCATCACCGATTCAGCCGTCGCGGCGGCAGCGCTTGCGTGCGGCCAATCGGCGTCGCATCACTTTCCGGAGTTTGACAACGAGTCCGTATGTCAAAAATATGTGGGTTCTTTCTTCGTGGGAGAGGGGCGTAAAGCGCTCGAAGCGAAGCTTGGGTATCACCCAAGTCTGCCTACTCAAGCAATCCGCTTCCTGGAGCAACACGCCTTCGCCACCTACTTCATCGCCATCGCGGCGGTCACGACGTGCTTGATGGGATATATACTCCTTATCTCGGAGTGGGCTGAGGTATCGTTTTGGATGGCGCTAGCGACGTTCACGATAGCGCTCCTTCCGATGTCCGAACTCGGCTCAAGCGTCGTTCAATACCTCGTCACTCGATGCGTTCGACCACGCCCACTGCCGAAGCTCTCCTTCGAGGGCAAGGTTCCTGAGAGCCTCAACACCCTGGTTACGGTACACACCATTTTCAACAGTACGAGTTCAATCCAACGCGCGATAGATGGCCTAGAGGTTCGATTCCTCGCCAACGAGGATCCCGCTTTTACCTACGTCCTCATGGCGGACCTTCCTGACGCGTCGGCCGAACACATTTCTCTCGATGAGGAGATTATCGGCATCGCTCAGGACGGGATAAACACACTCAATCTTCGACACGCGTCGAATGGACCGATCCGCTTCGCCCTCTTCTTCCGAAAGAGGTTATGGAACCCAAGCGAGAACAAATGGATGGCGTGGGAACGTAAACGCGGAAAGATTGAGGAGCTTAACCGCTTCCTTCTTGGCGATGACTCGACCACCCTTCAGCTCATCGTTGGAGACGCGCAAGCTCTCCGCAACACGCGATACATTATCACCCTTGATAGCGACACCGCTCTCAGCCGCGATGTAGCGAAGAAGCTCGTCGCCACCATCCATCATCCGTTGAACCAACCGGTCGTCGATCCGAGACTCGGTCGTGTGGTGCGCGGATACGGACTCATCCAACCTCGAGTAACTATCTCACTCACCTCAGCGACGAGTAGCTGGTTCTCGCAACTCTTCTCGGGACAGGCAGGACTAGATCCCTACACCAATGTAGTTTCTGACGTGTATCAGGATCTCTTCGCCGAGGGATCCTACGTTGGCAAAGGAATCTACGACATCAAGGCGTTCGAGACCGTGATGGAAGGAAAGGTTCCAGAGAATACCCTTCTCAGCCACGATCTCTTCGAGGGCTCGTTTGCGCGGGTGGGCCTAGCGTCCGACATCGAACTCTACGATGACTTTCCGACCCGCTACATGGCGTACTCTAAGCGCCTTCATCGCTGGGTACGCGGCGACTGGCAGCTTCTACCGTGGCTCCTCCCGCGACTCCTGACGGGGAATCGAGTACCTAAGTCTCATCTCTCCCCACTACACAAATGGAAGATGCTCGATAACCTAAGGCGCAGCTTACTCGCGCCGACCTGTCTTGCCGCGCTCGTTGGCGGATGGCTCTTCCTCCCCGGTGGACCACTAGTATGGACCGTCCTCGTCTCACTCGTAATCGCCTTCCCGGTCGTGACGGGATTGGCGAGCGTGTTCGCGCTTCCAACGGTTGGAATCTCCCTCGGCGGTTTCCTGGGTGATATCGGCGTCGATCTTTGGAGAAACGCGGCTCGTTCGTTCTGCGCTATCTGCTTCCTTCCGCACCAAGCGGCACTGATGCTGAACGCGATAACCGTGACGTTGGGCAGAGTGTTTATTACCCACAAACACCTCCTTGAGTGGGAGCCCGCTGAACGGACGGAGCGACGCACGAAGAACGAAACGAGGGATTTCATTAAATTGCTCACGCCGTACCTCGCCGTCATCGCGACGTTAGTGGTGTACGCGGCGTACCAGCAACCTTCAACGATGGCGTTTTCTGTGCCATTTCTAGCGTTATGGACCGCCTCTCCGTTTGTCGCGAAACGGATCTCCACATCCCGAGAAGCGGCGAGGACCGCCCTCGCGCCGAGCGATCTTCACTTCTTGAGGGAAGCGGCGTTCGATACCTGGCAGTTCTTCAATCACTACATGCGGGAGGAGTACAACTACCTCATGCCGGATAACCTTCAGATGGTTCCGAACGAGGTAGTGGCTGAGCGCACATCGCCAACCAATCTCTCCCTCTCCATTCTCAGCGTATTCTCCGCGTACGATCTTGGGTTCGTACCATTTCACCGTGCGGTGCATCGCTCGTCTAAGACACTCGACACGATGTCTCGTATGGAGAAGTATCGCGGACATCTCTTTAATTGGTACGCGATTCGCAACCTCGCGCCGCTAAGTCCCCGATACATCTCAACGGTCGATAGCGGAAATCTGCTTGGCCATCTGTATGCGCTGCAGACCCTGCTTGAAAGCGCGCCAACAACTCCAATCGCGAATGAGCACCATAAGAACGCGCTTCTCGCCCGAATAGAGGTGGTTTTGCGGGAGCGGGACGGGGTGTCAGCCGAAGACCTGGCGATCCTTACAACTCTTAACGCGGCACTCAGAGCATGCAAGTCCGGTGATACCCTCACCTGGCTCTCGGTTATCGAGGACCACGCCGCCTTTCTTACGACGATAGCGCAACGACACTCCTCGAACGGCGACGAGCGACACAAGCCTCTCGTTAAGTTGGGAGCGGTGGCGGAGGACCTCTTGCATATCCTCCCACTCGTTGGCTGGATTCACCCGCTACAAAAGATCAAACGGCACTGCGAGACAGCCACGGGGCAACCTGCGGTATCGCAGCTCGGCGCGACGACTCACATCGCGAGCAAGGCTACATCTATCCTTCAATCCGCGACGAGAGCGACGTTGACCCACAATTCATTGATGAATCTCTTTGGACAGTTCGAGGATCTCCTACAGGCGGGAGCGCCGGAGATCCCTGCGGACCTACAGGAAGAGGCTCTTCGAGCAATCGTTGCGGCCCGGGATACCTTGATCACCTGCGAACAGACCATCAACGTCATGACTCAACAGACGGTCGCCCTCGTCGACGGAATGGATTTCTCCTTTCTCTACGATGAGTACCGCTCTCTCTTCACGATCGGATTTAACGCTGAACACGCCCGTAAAGATCAGAGTTTCTATGACCTTCTCGCCTCTGAGGCGCGACTCTTAAGCTTCCTCGCTGTCGCCCGTGGAGAGGTTCCTCAGAAGCACTGGTTCTCCCTGGGACGATCCTTGGCTAATACTCCAGGTGGAAAAGCTCTCGTTTCATGGAGCGGCACGATGTTCGAGTATCTCATGCCGTTCCTCGTCATGAGAGATTTCCCAACCACGATCTTGGGACGAACCGGCCGGGCTATCGTTGAGGCTCAGATCCACTACGCGAATCGGCAATCCGTTCCGTGGGGAATCTCGGAGTCCGCCTATAGCGGCGTTGACTTCGAGAAGACCTACCAGTACCGAGCGTTCGGCGTACCTGGCCTCGGTCTCAAACGTGGACTCTCAGAAGATCTCGTTATCTCGCCGTACTCCACCTTCCTCGCCCTCCCCTACGCCCCATCGGTCGAGAGCTGTATCTCGAATCTTCGACGGATAGAGCAACAGGGAGCTCGCGGAGTCTACGGCTTCTATGAGTCAGTGGACTACACACCGGGACGAACGTTACGAGCCGATGGCAAGCACATCGTCCAATCCTTCTTCGCGCATCACCAAGGCATGTCTTTGGTAAGTATCAACAACGTCCTCAATGAGAGTGTAATGGTTGACCGCTTCCATGCGCAGCCGGTGATTAAATCAGCCGAGCTCCTCCTTCATGAGAAGTTCCCCGATCGCGTTTCAGCGATCGTACCTCACGAACCGGAGCTTAAAACGTTGATCGTTGAGGAAGCTCCGAAGGAGGAAGCTGGCCTCGAAGTCATTACTTCGCCACATACCGCCGCTCCGCGAGTGCGGGTCCTCTCGAACGGTCGCTACTCAGTGATGATAGACTCGTCGGGTGGAGGATTTAGCTTCTTCAACAAGACCGCCATGCTCACGCGCTGGCGCGACGATCCGACAGCCACCTCGCACGGTTCCTTCATCTACATCAAGGACATCAAGGATGGGAAATTGTGGTCAGCCGCGTATCAGCCTACGAAGGTTGAGGCGGAGTCCTATGAAGCGATCTTCACCCCTGGACGCGCTGAATTTAAGCGCTTTGACGACAAGGTGTTCGTTCACACCGAGATCACGGTCGCTCCGGAAGATGATGTTGAATTACGACGTGTCACTATCACCAACCTAGGAGACACGGAACGTGAGCTTGAGATAACGAGCTACGTAGAGCCGGTGCTTCTCTCCCGTCAAGGCGATTCAGCTCATCCGGCATTCAGCAAGCTCTTCGTTGGCGCTGAGGTTCTCAAGGATTCGGACGCGATTCTTTGCTCCCGCCGTCCTCGAACGGAGCACGAAGAGGAGCTTTTCCTCTTCCATCGTGTGACGCTCAAAACCAGCTACGCGCCGATCCGTTTTGAGACCTCGCGATCCGATTTCATCGGGCGTGGAGGCTCGATGCAGGGGCCGCTTCACTTCACAACTGAGGCATCCGAGCATCGGGCGCATGCTGGCAATATCGATCCTATCGCCTCCCTCGGGTGCAAGGTTCGCCTTGGCAGAGGCGCGAGTGAGACGATCGTCTTCGTTACCGGAGCTGCCCGTTCCCGTCGAGACGCCGTGACGTTGGTCGACCGGTACCAAGAGCTTCTTCATGTTAGTCGCGCGTTTGAGCTCTCGTGGAGCCGCGCGCAGGTTGAGCTACGTAGCCACGCGTACACCGCGGCGCAAGCGGATCTCTTCCATCGTCTGGCGGGGTGCCTCTTCTACAGTGAGGAGAGCGTCCGTGGACCAGCGGATTCGATCATCGCGAACCGTCTCCCTCAATCAGGATTGTGGAGATTCGGCATCTCGGGAGACCTCCCGATCGTCTTGGTTAAGATCAACGACTCTCGACAAACTCGCGTTGCTCAGGATCTACTCCTCGCGCACCACTTCTTGCGAGAGCGCTGCATCGATATGGACCTCGTCATTCTCTACGAGGATCAGGGCAGCTATCTGCAGAACCTTGCGGAGGATCTCAAGGATATCATTCGCTTGAGCCCCGCCGGCCATCTTGCCGATCGTGCAGGTGGGGTATTCCTCCGCTCGACGAGCCAGATCTCGGAGTCAGAGATCTCACTCCTTGAGACCGTAGCCCGGGTTGTTATCGACGCTGAGATCGGTGGATTGGCGGAGGCTCTTAAATTCTCGGCCTTCGATACGGTTGTCGCACTTCCAGCCCCCGCCCCCCGGAAACGACTCCCTGGTCCGCAGCGGCGCCAACCTCCGCTTATCTTTGAGAACGGAATCGGCGGGTTCTCGCCCGACACGAATGGGTACGTGATCCCTCGCGAGGGCGCG
>JAIXPR010000023.1 GCA_027486155.1 Pseudomonadota bacterium
CCGCTGGTACGTCAAATCTTGCCGATATTATCGAACATCCATCCGAGCGATTTTTTGGGTTCGCCTCGACGAACTTTTATCCTGAATTTCTCGCCGCTGTAGAGATCTTTCAGGATCACGACAAGTACTTCCCGGAGGTCTCGGTGCAGCCGCCCCTTCGGCTTGTGGCCTATCCGATTAGGACTCCGATGTCCACCGCTCAAGCGTCTCGACAACTCGGTGTTCCTCTCGACAACTTGAAAGAGGCGAACTACGCGCTGTTAGATCCTGTCTGGAAGGGCGCCGCTAAGATTCCCGCTGGGTATGTGCTGCAGGTGCCGGTTCAGTATACCGATAAAATGAACGAGGTGCGCACCCCCGAGCCGATTAAGTCTCGAATCGTGACGACCTCATCGGGCGAAGGCAAGATGTATCGGGTGACCCGCAAGGATTCTTTGCAGGCCATCGCGGCGCGATTTAATACCACCCCTGACCGGATCGCTCAGATGAATCGTCTGACTACGTCTGAGGTACAGGTAGGCCAAGTTATCTTGGTCCCTCGGAATAGTGGAGGCTCGACTAACGAAGCGCCTGTCGCGGACGTAGTTGTCGCGGCCGCTCAGCAGCCGGTTCCCGAGGCCTCGGTAGTAAAGGTTTCAACGCAGCCAAAGAAGGCCTCCGCCGCACCGACCGCGCGGAAACACAAGGTGCGAAAAGGCGAGACCCTCGCTTCCATCGCGGCTCGATACGGCCGATCCATCGCCGATGTTAAAAAGGCGAACAACATGCGGGGTTCAACCCTGATAGCGGGACAGGTTATTCGGATTCCGTAAGCAATTCTCGTAGGAGTCCCGCGGAAAAACTGCGAGCTAGGTGGTTTTTAAAGCACTTTTCCGTCCTTTGTAGCCATATCCGTCTTCGTAAGAGCGTTTCGTCGTTGTTGAGGGATAGGAATGTCGATTGATAAGTTTACATCTCGCGGGTTTGGTTCAAGTGGCGCAAGTCGCTCGTCGTGGAGCGCTCCCCGAGAGTCCTATAAACCATCCTCTGATCAGGGGTCTAATTTTCTCTTTGGTGGCGCTGGTCTTCGTGGTGGTCCTCAATCTGGCGGTCAGCACCGCGCCCTGCCGAAAGGTGGAGGTTCTGAGCTTAGCTCTCATGCTAAACGTTTAGGGGAAGAGTCATGTGGGGTCGGGGACTCCGCTGATCAGGAGCGGTTCAGAGGCATTGATATGACCGGTGGTGACGAGACAACCACCTCGCTGCAGCGTCGAGCGATCTTTGTGGGACTCTTTGTCGGAGCGTTGATCTTCTCGGTTCTGATTCGAGCGTGCGCCGGAGGCTCGTCTGATACCTCATGGGTTGGGGAACATCGGGCTCATATTAACCCGGATGACGAATAGTAGTGCGCGATGAACTCTTCGTTCTAGGCCGTGTGCGTGGCTATAAATGCTTGGAGACGCGCGCGAAGACTCTCAGCTCCCATCTCAAGTGAATTGATGTGATTCGCCCCCCGAATAACGATCATCTGGGTGGGCGAGGTCGCCGCGCGCGCGAGCGTAGATGCCATGCTTGCGGGAACGATCGGATCCTTGTCGCCATGAATAAGGAGTATCGGCACTTTGATTCGGGAGATCTTTCGATCGTTCTCAAATCGTTTAGGAAGCAGAGGCCAGACAGGAAAGAAGGGATAGAGGTGCCGCGCCATATCCCACGTGTTGGTAAAGGTGCTTTCCGTGATGAGGCACGCGACCTTCGCGTGTTGAACCAATTCAATAGCCACGGCTCCGCCCATCGAGCAGCCGTACGAGACAACCTTTTCGGCCCGGAAGCCTCGGTCTTTTGTTAGGTGCGTGTAGGCCGCTCTGGCGCTCGCGTAGACATTCTCCTCAGAGGGAACTCCGGGACTTTTGCCGTACCCCGGATAATCAAAGGTGAAGAATGACTGTCCGATCGAAGTGAAGAGGTCGTAGTGTTCGCGAAATTTCGTGATGTTGTGTCGATTCCCGTGGGTAAAAAGCACCACGGACGGAGACCCGTTGTCGACGAAGACGCCATCGAGGCGCATCCCAAAGTCGGCGCCGAATTCAAGGCGTTCATGCGGGAGGGTAGCGAGGCCACCATGATCATCCCTTGTGGGCTTGAAGGTTAACTTGCGTTCAAGGATGTGCAGCACGTTCCCGTACCTATAAAAAAGGAGCGTGTGGGTCTCACACGCTCCTTTTAGTGTACTCGGCTTATATTCAGATTGTCTGTACAATTCGCCTGAGATTTTTCTTAGGCTTCAGGCGAGACATGCTCGACCTCGGCACCAGCCTCAGCCTCCATCATAGCCTCTATGTTCTTTGGCCAGAGACAGATAACGTCCTCACCAGGAATCTGGTACACGCCAAGCTCATCCCCATCACGACGGAAGCCGTAACGAACGGCTCCGCCATTGTCACGGAGGAGGTCTCGCGCGGTTTTGTCCTGTCCGCTGAACCAGAGTTGCTGGTACCGCTCAAGGAGCGCGTTGTCATCGAGAAGCTCTCGGTCGAGCATCGCGAGGCAGCGGGTGTCGATATTGACCTCACCAAGAAGCTCGGAGGCGTCTTTTACGGCTTCCGCGGCGCCCATCGAGTCACCTTCTGGGTGAACAACGATGGTATAGGCGAACGGATCTCGCTCGATACGGTATGTACCACGAGCCACTGAGATGACCTTTCCACCGTATTCACGAATGACTTGATTTTTAACCTCTGGGGCTTCGTCAAGTACCGCCGCCATCTTCTCGATGAATTGCCCGTTAGCGAGCATAAATTGGTCGATTAGAACGAGATCTCCGCTTTCAATCGAGATTCTCTCTCTCTGATTGCCGCTCTCCGCGCTCTGTCGAGGATGTCGTCGTGAGTGTCTATCTCCACGACCACGACCGCGACCGCGTCCGCGGCCGCCACGATTTGAGTGCCTGTGATTGCCTCTCTCTCTTCTCATACGAGGTGAATTCCTATGTTAACTAATGAATCAATACTTTGAGCCATATCGGAGCAGGTAACGGGCAGCAGTGCTTAAGCTAACGCAGCGTTGAGCAGCTGACTCATGCGGAAGGTTTCAGATAATTCTCGGTAAGCGAGTGGTAATCGGAGACTGCAAAATCTCTTCGTGCACGTACGTACCAATTCTAAACTTCACTACATGTGGTCGGCTCGCTTTATCTCACGTGTCAACGAGACGACTGAAGAGCCCCTAAATGGCTGTAACTATTGGGAGCATACCAGATCGAAATGGAGGTGTCACACATATTATAACTAGCTAACTTTTCTATATATTTACCCTTTTCGAGGGGCTCTCGATGCTCCGTGTTGGGGAAATGCCTTAAACCGTTAAGGTCGGACATCGTTCCGTCGATAGTTAAACTCAAGTTAGCAGTGCCCATGAGAGGCACGGAGGGAACTGCTCAACGACATCAGGTGGTGTGAGACGTGTGGGCCTGAGGTTGTTGAGAATTCCCGGCAGGCCCCCCGTAAAAAGGGGGCCTCTTTTTTCCTAATTCGAAATAGGTCGATATGCACCAATCTGAGTATGAGACATCGGTGGGAATGCACGCTCCGGCTATCGGTCTGGGTCTTTGGTATGATGCCGAGAAGCTTATCCTTGAGGGAATCTATCTCGATGAGGTATCCGCCTACCGAGCTCGACGGAGTTGGATCAAAACGTTCGAGATGAACTTCCTGCTAGAAGAGATTCACGACTTCAAAGTGAAGGTGGTGTTTGAGAGCGATGAGGGGAGGTATCACGTGCAGTGTACCTTCACGAGCGCGTGCGGGCGGTACGCGTTTTGGCGGCTCACGCACCATCAGGCGCCGGAGGTGCAGTTCACCCTTGAAACAGCGCATCTGCCCCACGTCACCTCACTTCGTTTTGAGGAGCCGTCTATAGAGTCTGAGATTGAATCGGTTTCTTCGGAGGAGGGTATCGTAGGCGTTGATGACCTACAGCGGTCGAGCGTATTGGCTGACGCGAGTCGCTTCATTCGAGGGAGGGTCCGCGCGTGTCTGCGCAAGGTCCGCGGGGTTATTGCCCGTTTGGACAGCTCTTTGTAGCCGTGAATCAACAAACGTAGCCTCTTATGCTAGGCACGACGGCGTTGTATCGTCGGGCCTCATCACAGAGAGAGTAGGGAGACTCAAGGGGTGGCGACGAAGGGGCCAAACGGTCAGCACATCATAGCGGCTGGAGAAGTCGGGGCATTCTCGGTCTGTCCTATGGCTTGGAAACTCAAGTGGATCGATAGAGAGCGCGGGCAGCAAGAGTCAACGGTCGCTCTGGGCCAACAACTGCATCACGATTGGTCGGTGATCTTTGAGGAGTCTTTAGTCCTAGGGCGGTGGATCCGTTATCTAGCGGTCTTAATTACCAGCGCGATGGTGGTGTTCCTGTTGTTACATCCCGTTGATGTTCCGTTGCAGGGATTGCTCTCGGTTTCTTTGCGAAATAACGGACTTCAACTCGTAGTGCTGGCGGGCTTTACCTTTCTCGTTATTCGCTCCTTTTTGAAAGCCGCTCGTAAACGACACCGAGATACTGGCTTCTTGGTCAATGAGGTCGCTGTGGCGATGGAGGGTAGTTCGATCGTGCCGGCTCGGGAATATATCTCAATCTCCCAGGGCCTGGCCGGGAAACCGGACGCTCTTGTGAGGGAGGGGGATGAGTTCATCCCTGTAGAGCGAAAACCGTTAGCGAAGAAACTTCGAGATCGATACGTCGCTCAGTTGCTGATCTACATGCGATTGGTTGAAGAGTTCGAGGGACGACGTCCCTCAAAGGGGTACCTCCTGCTTGGTGCCGATTGTCGCCGCGTGACGATAGAGAACTCTGAAGCTAAGCAGCGATGGGTGGGGACGTTGCTTCAACAGATGCGCGCGATTTTAGATGGGGGCGACGCTCGCGCGACACCGCATCCCGCCAAGTGCGCGAAGTGTGACGTCCGGCACCGCTGTCCGTCGCGTCCTCAAAGCGTCGACGCGGCTAACCCCCAATAATCTCCCCTTCAGGGAAGGAGGCTCCTCGAAGAAACGCATCAGCCGCCATCCGTTTCTTGCCCTCTAGTTGAAGGTCTGTCACCGAGAGGGCTGTTCCATTGGCGCACGCTATCTCTAGCCGGTCCCCTTGCGCGTACACTATGGTGCCTGGGGAGACCGTTGTTGGATAGGTCCTACGAGACTCAACCGCGAAGAGGATCTTTACACGCTTCCCTCGCCACATGGTGAAACATCCGGGCCAGGGTGAGAACGCGCGAACGGAAAGCGCGATATCGCGAGCCGGTAGCGACCACTGTATGCGGCACTCCTCAGTGCTAATCTTCGACGCGTAGGTAATCCCTTCGCTTGGCTGAGGGGTGGCGTGGAGAGATCCGTCGATGATGCCCCGCAGACCGTCGGCGAGATGACTCGCGCCGAGGGCGGCTAGTTTGTCGTGAAGCGTCGCGCCCGTATCGGTCGTCTCGATAGAAACGCGGTGCTTCGCGTATACCGCCCCGGTGTCTAACCCCTCATCCATCTGCATCAGACATACCCCGGTGTCCTTGTCTCCAGCTTGAATAGCTCGTTGGATCGGTGCCGCCCCTCGCCATCGTGGAAGGAGGGATGCGTGTATATTAACGCAGCCATGTCTCGGAAACGTTAGCACCTCCTTT
This sequence comes from Pseudomonadota bacterium, assembly GCA_027486155.1. Lineage (GTDB taxonomy): Bacteria > Bdellovibrionota_C > UBA2361 > UBA2361 > OMII01 > OMII01. The sequence continues at coordinate 5,654 of JAIXPR010000023.1, forward strand.
GGGAGGATCTGACCGAAGGCGATGACAACTCCGATATCGAACGGGCCGAGGTCCGAGATGTTAGAGCGGAGAGAAGAAAACTCTTTGCGAAGAGAGTGGGGTTGAAATACGGGGATGGTGTGCTTGAGGGCAAGCTCTTTGATCGGGGACATCGCGATCTTTCCCCCACGTCCGGATGGTCTGTCCGGTTGGGTGAGGACGGCACCGACGGAGATGCCTGGCGCGTCGATGAGAGCTTGCAACGTAGGGACGGAGAAATCGGGTGTACCGAAGAATAGGACATTCATGTGCTCACGCTCGCTCTTCGAATCCGTAACCGCTTTTCGCGCACCACCGACGGAAGAGTTGCTTTTTGAGGCGACTGAGGTGGTCAACGAAGAGGATGCCATCGAGGTGATCCATCTCGTGTTGAATACAAAACGCCACGAGCTCCTCTGCTTCTACCCGGAAGAGATTTCCGAATCGATCCTGTGAGGTGATGGTCACCGAGCCAAAACGTTTGATCGAGTCACGGTAATCGGGAATGCTCAAACATCCCTCATCTGAGGACACCGAGGGGCCGGATGATACAAGTTTAGCGTTAATCATCTCAAGGCGTTGCTGGTGAATATGAGTGGCGGGATCTTTGTCGCTCAACGAGGTGATCGTGGGGAGGGGAAGCCCCTCAATCGAGAGGTCCATAATCGCCACCCGTCGCGAACTTCCAACTTGGGGGGCAGCCAGACCAATTCCGTTCGACGCCACCATCGTCTCGTGCATATCGTTGAGAAACGTGTGCAACGCGCTGTCGAACGTAGTCACATCAGAGGTTGTTACCCGCAGGACAGGGTCCGGTATAATTTTTAAATCGAGAATCGTCATGACTCTAGTAGACCAAACTTCGGTCGATCTGTCACTCCGAAGGGAGGCAGGGCTGTTCCTCCACTAGTGACGCGGCGTGCCGGGCTTGCATACGGGCGTGATGTGCTAAGGAAGCGGTTTAGCCTCGCTTCCCTAAGTTAGCCTCTTTCAGTTTGTCCCGATGGATGGGTTCTGCGATACTTACAGTATGGCTGAGATGTCCCTGAACGAGGCCCAACTCTTTCGTCTGCTTGTTGGGTTTTTTGGAAAAGACCGCGTGCTCTTCAGTATGAGTGTGCGCGCGGTATGTGGCGGGGATCTCTCGTGCCTGCCTCATGTCCTCGATGAGGAGACCAAGGCGTGGGCAGAGCGTAACAGGTGCCTCTTCACGGTGGTGGATCACGAGGATGACCCGAAGATGGTAGTAGAGTTTGAACCTGACTTCTCAAACTATATCGAGGTAGAGCAGCTTGAACGGAAAAGTCGGCTTCCCCCTCTTTTGAAGGCAAGTGGTATTCAG